>JAABTZ010000232.1 GCA_011389605.1 Desulfobacteraceae bacterium | reverse complement strand
GTATCCGCTTTTGCTCGAAAGACTGGTGCGCAGCGCAAGAGGGGATCTGGCAAGGAGCTTTAAACCGGCAAGTATAACCACGGGCACCACAACAATATCTGCCAGCACAAACACCATGCCGGCAAATGCCGATACCGTGGTAAACAACAAATACAAAGAATATCCAAGACAGCCCACTGCAACTATGGTCAGCAGGCCTCCTGACGGCAGCATGACTTCTGCAAGCAGCACGGCAATACCTGCCGCCTGGAGAACTACCGGAACAATGTAGGGCTGGATCATGCTCAATCCTTTCGGTCCACGATAATACGGTTGCCCCGAATATCGATAACCTTTACAGACGATCCCTTTTCCAGAAACTGATTTTCCGTAATCACATCCAGCATTTCATCATTGATCTCCGCCTTGCCCGAAGGCCGCAGGTAGGTCAGCGCCACTCCGGTATCACCAATACGCACCTTCTGTGTTTCTTTTGTATCGGCATGGGCATCCTTTAAGGAAGCGGCCAGATACGGCCCTTCCCGGCTCGACGGGATTTTGGGCATGATATAGCGGATAAACAGCAACCCGGAGATCATGGCAATCATGTAGGCCCCCAGGGCCCGCACGCTGTTTTGGATCAAAAGCTCTTTCTGCCAGGGAAAAGACGGATCGGGCACCACAAAATCCTGCATGGATAAAATCAGGCCGATAACTATAATTACTATTCCGGCAAATCCTGCAAATCCAAAGCCGGGCAGCACAAACATCTCAACACCAAGAAGAATAATGCCGGCCAGCAGTATGAAAAACTCGGTGTAATCGGCCAGGCCCACAAGGTACTGGCTTAAAAACACAAGCGACAGACAAAAAACCCCCACTGCACCGGGCAGGCCAAAACCCGGGGACTTGATCTCTATATATACCCCGGCCAGGCCGATCATCATAAGAATCGGAGCAATGCCGTCAATAAACCGGACCAGAGACTCCGACCAGGTTTCCTCAATTCGACTGAGTTCATATCCCTTTAGGCCAAGTTCATCAAGCAGGGCCTCAATGGAACCGGTTGTCATCATTGACATGCCATAGGCAAGAGCCTCGGAATCATGCAGAGTTAAAAGCTCGCCTGCTTCCACAATTGTTTTCTTCGATTCAACAGCGGCTTTTTCGCTTTCAGTCAAATCCTCATACTGTCTGGCGTCCATGTAAAGGGTTGTGCCGTCTGTCATTGTCACTTCAAAGACTTCCTTTTCCTTGGTAACCATTGCTTCCACCAGGGCAACAGGATAGCCGTTTCGCTCAGCCAGGGCCCTGAACTTGGCCCTTATGGGGGATTGAAATTTTTCGCCAAGCTCTTTGGGGCCCTCACCGGACTGCATTATGGGGGCCACATCCCCGATTGTGCTTCCCGGAGCCATGGCCAGATCACTGCATGCAAGGGCGATAAGCGCCCCGGCCGATATTGCCTTGGGAGAAACATAAGCAATGGTCTGGCCTTCAGGGAACTTAACAAGGGTGTCAACAATTTCCAGGGCAGAGTCCACCCGGCCGCCAAAGGTATTTATCTCCAGGATGGCAAGGGCATCTGGATGTTGGGAAACATTTTGCCGGGCACGTTCGATAAATGCGGCCATGCCCGGATCCACGGTGCCCGCTACAGGAATCACAAAAACCTTCTGCCCGGTCATGTTCCGGACGTCCGGTCGTGCTGCTGCCCAGGCAGAGGCGATAAAAACAAGGCACAGAAAAACAACTATTCGCGGGCCGACGGCCGGCTTGGGGGTCATGGGCGTTTCTCTTATGGCTATTGACTGAAAACGGCGGCATAAGACTGATGGCACCGTAAAAAGTCCAATATCTGCGTTCCGCGCAATTTCTGAAGAATTTCATGTACAGCTAACTACGCTGCATTCCACGGGATTTTGCGCGCCTTGATATTGAACTTTTACTTTGCCGTCCGAATCGACTTTTTACGAGACCATCAGAACTAAATTATACTGTCAGGCCATGCAGTGTCAAGGCGAAACACCCGTTTTTCCCGCACCAGCAATTCTGGGGAAAAATTTTTACGGCTTCGTAAAAAGCTCTCTATTCCGCCACTGCTGAATTATTGCAAAAAGCAAATCCCTAAGCTCCCTGGCTGACCGGTGGCACGGAAAAGGAGTATCCTCGCTCCAGGAGCCTGCTGGAGCCTCAATTTCCGCTCGGAAACCCGCTTTTCCGCACCGCCGTGAGGACAACAAAGTGCAATTTCGTCAGGGTGCAAAAAAATTTGTACCTATTCAGCTAATACCAACGCATGAATCTCGAAGAAGTGTGTAGGGGGTGGATTTCAAACCCATCATTCTTGGTTTCCATGTAACCAGGGGCGGACCTGCGTGTCCTCCCTGCCGGGTGGCTGAATAGATACAAAAATTTTTTGAATTGAAAATTTCAAGCTTTTTGATTACTTGGAACTATTTGCGAGTATTGTTGACATTGGAACAATGCATATGATACCTAACAAATGAAGCAGGTTATACTTTTTGAGATAAGGATACGCAATATGAGTACCGATCAAAAGGCGTTCTCTTTTAATGAAAAACGGAAACACCCCCGGATAGAGACGTCAAACGAGATTAATTATATCCTTCTGGATGAAGGTTTGGAAAAACTCGAGCAAGGAAAAGGCCGAACGAGAGACCTGAGTCAAGGCGGCATACTTCTTGAGACACAAAAGCCATTGAAGGCGCCGTTTATTATTCTTATTACCCTTAATTTGGAGGGGAGCAAAGTTCAGGTAAAAGGCCGGATAACTCATACCCGTGAATCTGAAAAGCCGGGTTATTATTTAACCGGGATCAGATTTGTGGGATCGAGAGAAGAACATATAAATGCTATTACAACATTCATAAAGAATTATTTCCGAAAAAAATATGAAGCACAAAAGGTAGAAGACATCACTGCGGGCCAAACACCAAAGGAATGATTTATCATTTGAGACTGTCAACTTAGATGCCCTCCTAAAAAGTAAGGTTTTGGATGGCTTGGCCAGCAATCTGTTGAATAATACGGAAAGCTTTGCCCAGGTGTCATCTTCTCTTCCAGGAAAACCTGATTTGTGCCCGCGGACATGCCCCGGCTGCCACAGGGAGCATTTTAATGAAGAAAAAAGTGCTCAAAAAAAAACCGAATGGCTCAAAACCCGCCTTAAACCATGGGAAGACAAAATTGAGCCGATAATGGCTAATAAAGGCCTTGAGCGCTTTGGGTACCGGGAGATGGCATGCCTTTGCGCTCAGTGGGCAAGGCAGGGATGGACTCTTGGGCTAAGGTCAGGGGACGCCGTGGTTTGCCTTTCAGACTGTCCGGTTCATTCCCCCAGGGTAAATTATGCAGCAGCCCTCTTTTCCCGAATCCTTCCGCCGGACATTCGTTTTCCCCTGAAATACTATGTACAGTCCGGTGCCCAGATTGTTCTGGTACTTGCAAGTTCTAAAATGCCGGAAACAGCATGGCTTGACAAAGATGTTAAAGCACATTTGGAACAAGCAGGCATTGAAGGCCTGTGGCTTCACCTGTTTGCCTCTGCCGGAAAACGAGTTTTTGCCAAAAACAAATGGCATCTGATCTGGGGCAAGCCCCGGTCAATGGATGAAGAGGGTTTTTTATACGGACCCACTGCTTTTCAACAGCTGATTCCAAAACTTCACAAACATGCCCTTGAACGTGCAGGGCAATTTCTCCGGCCCGCACCGGGCGACCGAATAGTTGACCTGTATTGCGGCACAGGCCAAACCCTTGCCAGGTGGACAGCATGCGGGACTGCCGCCTGCGGAGTTGAAATTTCGGCCGAGGCAGTTGAATGTGCCCGGAAAAACGCTGTTGAGGCAACGGTTTTCCAGGGACTTTGCACTCACCGCATACCTCAGCTAAACCAGTGGGTGAGCCCGGCAAGGCCGCACAAACGCCTTGTTTATGTCAACCCTCCACGCACCGGCCTTGAACATGAAATCAGCAAATGGATAGGCCGGCACTGCCAGCCCCGGAAAATGGCTTACCTGTCCTGCAGCGCCGGGACCCTGCAAAGGGATTTAAAATATCTCGAAGAAACCGGGCTGAAGGTTACTTCCGTTTATCCCTATGATTTTTTCCCAAATACCCGTCATGTGGAAACCTGTGTTCTTCTCGAAAGAAAAGTTTAAAGGCGGAATAGAGAGCTTTTTACAAAGCCGTCGATTTTGTATTGTCACCGTTGTTTTGCATATGATACATTGTTTATAACCATTCAGGCCTGTGCAGGCCCTACAGATGTGCGGCTTGCCGGTGGTTTCAGAATTGAGTTATTGTTTTTTTTATGCAAACCACCGCCTGTATGGCAGGTTTAAGGCAAAGCCTTTGCACACAAAGGAGAATTTATGAGAACCACTTACTGGCCGGATGAATATATCCAAAAGCGCTGCAGCGCCCAGCAGGCAATGAAGCACCTGAAATCCGGCCAGCGGGTATTTGTGGGCTCATCCTGCGGTGAGCCCCAGCACCTCGTAGACACACTGGTAAACCAAGCCCCCCACCTTAGCGATCTTGAAGTTGTACGGCTAATGAGCCTTCAGGCATCACCCCTGACCCGGCTGGCAAACCAGGGAAAATTTGAACAGTTCAGCATCCGAAGCATCTATCAAGGCTCTGCAGGTGCCAGACACCTTGAAAGCAACCGCCCGTACATAACTCCCATGAACCTGTCGGCCGTTGCCAATCTGTTTCAAAAACGCCATTTGCCAATCAATGCGGCATTAATTCAAACTTCGCCTCCCGACGATTTTGGCTGGATGAGCCTGGGAATCTCCGTGGACGTGGGCCTTGCAGCCCTGCAGGCCGCAGACCTTGTAATCGCCCAGGTAAACGATCAGATGCCCCGCGTGCTGGGACACAGTTTTATCCATGTAAACGACGTAAACCTTGTGGTTGAAAAAAGCGAGGAGCTGCTGACTATTGGACTGCTGCCGGAATTTGAATCCGCCCACCGCATTGCCAGGCTGGTTGCCAATCTTATTGAAGACGGCTCGACTTTCCAGCTCGGCCTGGGCGCCACGCCCAAGGCCATTTTACTGGCTCTTGCCAGCAAGAACGATCTTGGGGTACATACCCAGTTTGTCATCGACGGCATCATGGACCTGGTTTCCATGGGGGTGATAAACAACAAATACAAAGGCTTAAATGACGGCAAGATAGTGGCCTCAAATGCAGTGGGCTCAACCAATTTATATGAATTTGTCCATGACAACCCGTCCATAGAATTCTATCCGTCCGATTACGTCAACAATCCCGGCATCATAGGCCAGCACAACAAGATGGTTTCCATCAACATGGTCATGGAAATGGATTTAACCGGCCAGGCCGCCGTCGATGCCCTGCCTCACAACTATTTTGCCGGAGTATCGAGCATGCTCGACTTTATAAGGGGAACAGCCGCATGCCCGGACGGAAAATCAATTCTGCTGATCCCATCGACCTCCATGGACGGCAAAACAAGCCGTATCGTACCGGAGATAAAAACCGGCGGGGTCGTAGTGCCCCGAACCGATGTTTCCTATGTTGTCAGCGAATACGGTGCAGTCAACCTTTTTGGCAAAAACCTCCAGGAACGGGCAACTGCGATGATCAGTCTGGCTCACCCGGATTTTAGAAACGAGCTGTTTGAACGTGCAAAGGATCTTGGGCTAATGACCCGGTACCGGAAGCTTTCTGAATCACTTAGAAGCGTTTATCCTGCC
>JAABTZ010000231.1 GCA_011389605.1 Desulfobacteraceae bacterium | reverse complement strand
ACTGCCTCCTTATTTACAGCATCAACAGCATGCAAACACGCAAAAAGACGGATCTGCACCTGAATTCACTCACATTTTCTGGAATGTTATCATATTTAACAGAACATAAAAAATCTTTTCTGCCGGCAGATCAACCTCTTGTTGACAACAGCGTCGAGATGGGAACCGGGCCTGAAAATTTGAAATGATTAGCTTAAGTTTGACGGCTTTTTACGAGTGGGCCATTCTTGTGGTTTTTGCTATTTTTTTGCAAAATCGTTTCAATAATCTTAAATCTTAACTGAGCGCTGCAGATTTTTAAAATAAAAAAAGGACTAACCCACGATTCACAATTCCGGGAGCTGATTTTGACTTTTGATATAATTTTGCTGCTAATAATTGTTTCAGCGGCACTAGTGCTTTTTGTGAGCGGATGGCTGCGGGTGGATTTGGTAGGATTGATGGTGCTCTCGGCACTGGCCCTCAGCGGCCTGGTAACAGCCCGGGAGGCTCTGGACGGTTTCAGCAGCCCTGCGGTGGTCACGGTGTGGGCCATGTTCATCCTTTCTGCCGGACTTACCCGGACAGGCATTGCCCAACTGCTGGGACAACCGCTCCAGGGTTTTGCCAAAAGCAGCGAAATTGTTTTAACAGCTGCGCTGATGGTCTCAGCCAGCTTGCTGTCAGCGCTTATCAACACTGTCACTGTGGCAGCCATCCTGCTGCCGGCAGTCATGGAAGTTGCCCGGCGAAGCGGCCGTCCTCCGGGGCGCCTGCTAATGCCCCTTGCCATGGGCTGTCTGCTTGGCGGACCATTTACCGGCATATCAACTCCTCCAAACATCCTGGCAACTGATGCACTCAGGGCGGCAGGACTGCGCCCCTTCGGACTTTTTGAATTTACACCCATTACCGCAGCCCTGGTTGCTGCCGGAATCCTTTTTATGCTTTTTATTGGCAGGCACCTGCTGCCCCAAAAACAAAAAACGGCCGATTCCGGGGCGGGTCAGTCAGCAGATGCTTCCTACAAACTGGAAACCCACATTTTTACAACACGCATACCTTCAGGGTCTGCATTAGACGGCCACAGCCTTGCTGAAAGCCGTCTGGGATCCGCCCTGTATTTAACAGTTGTGGCCCTGAAACGCAAAGGGGCTCTTATGCTTGCCCCCGGCCCCGATAAAATTCTGCAGGCAGATGACATCCTTATCGTCCACGGCCGCCAGGATCATCTTAAGCGTTTTCACGGCAGCCAGCATCTGCAGGTCGAATCCGGCCAGACCATTGATGCGCTTATAAAAAATCATTTAAGCATGGGAGAGGCGGTGGTTTCCGAAGATTCGCCAATGCTGGAAAAAACCCTGGAAGAAATCGGTCTGCGCCGCACTCACCAGGTGCATGTGCTTGCACTGCATGACTCGACCGGAAAAAAAATTCAGGATGTAAAACAGCGCAGACTTGCAAAAGGAGACCGGCTGCTGCTGGAAGGTGAAAAGGATGCACTGGAGATTCTGGAAAGCCAGGGTTTTTTAACACAGATGCGATTTGTAAAACCGGATGAAGCAAATACCATGGCCGAAAGCCATAATCAAATGCTTCCTGTACGGGTGCCTGCAGGTTCTGTCCTTGCAGGCCACGATCTGGTGGAAAGCCGCCTGGGCGGAGCTTTTGGTCTTACAGTGGTTGGCATCCTAAGAGAGGATAACGTTTTATGGATGCCACAGCCACAGGAGATCATACAGCCCGAAGACGTGTTGATTCTGCAGGGCTCCCCGCGTGATCTTGAAGTGCTCGAAGGCCTGCAGGAGCTTACCATAAAAGAGCAGGCCCCGGGCCTGACGGCTGATCTTGAATCCCAGCAGATAGGCGTCACCGAGGTTCTGCTCTCGCCCCGAACCACTCTTGCAGGCCGCACGCTTGCAGACCTGATGTTCCGGGAGCATTACGGCATCAGTGTACTGGCCATATGGCGCAAAGGCAGGGCATATCGTTCCGGGCTTCAATACATGCCCCTGCAGTTCGGCGACGCTCTGCTGGTCTATGGCAGCCGGCGCAATCTGGAGCTTGTGGCCCGGGACCGCAACTTCATAATTCTTGACAAGACAGCTGCACGTGCCCCGCGCCTGGAAAAGGCGCACGCTGCAACAATAATCATGCTGGCAGTGCTGGTAAGCGCCATTGCAGGCATAGCACCCATTGCCATCGCAGCACTCACAGGAGCCACCCTGATGGTTCTCTTTGGCTGTCTTAGCATGGAAGAGGCCTACCAAGCCATTGAATGGAAGGTGGTGTTTTTAATCGCAAGCATGCTGCCTCTGGGTGCTGCGATTGAAAACACCGGGGCCGCACAGCTTGGAGCCTCGGCTCTGGTATCGGCAGCCGGAGATATGGGCCCTCGCTGGGTTGTGGCCGCCCTGTTTTCTGTAACTGTCATCGGAACCCAGGTAATCCCCACTGCCGCCCTGGTTGTTCTGATGGCTCCCGTGGCATTAAATGCCGCTGCCAGCCTCGGAATCTCGCCCCACCTGCTAATGATGACCGTGGCCATAGCTGCCTCATCGAGCTTTGCCAGCCCGTTATCACATCCGGCCCACCTGCTTGTAATGGGTCCCGGAGGATATAAATTCATGGATTACGTCAAAGTTGGAGCCCCGCTGACTTTGGTTTCCCTGATCGTATCCGTGGTTGTGCTGCCTGTGCTATGGCCTCCTTATTAGAAATCGACTTTACGAAGCCGTCAGGATTTAACCCGATGGCTGCTCTTGTCGGGTTGCGTGTTGACTTTAACCTCAACTCTCATATAATCTCAATATAAAGCAGTTATCCCGACACCAGGTTTTTTACAGGGGGTACAGTATGGACAAAGAAAAACGGATGCTCAAAGCTATATTTGACACCATTGAAAACGGAATCTATGTAATAGACCAGAATTATAACCTGGAATACATGAATCGCCAGATGATTGAGCTTTTCGGCGAAGGCACCGGAGAAAAATGTCACAGGATAGTAAACAACAGCGACACACTCTGCCCCTGGTGCCGCGCCCCGGAAGTATTTAAAGGCAACCGGCTTCACTGGGAACTCTATGTCCCCAAGACGGAAAAAACCTTTGCTATTACCGAGCTGCCCCTGAAAAATCCGGACGGTTCTGTGTCCAAGCTGGTCATATTCAGGGATATAACTGAAAGAAAGCGCCGGGAAGCTGAACTTGCAGCATCTGAAGAAAGATACCAGAACCTTTTTGAACATGTTGGCGTAGGTGTATATATCAGCAGCAAGCAAGGCCGGTTTCTGGATGCCAACCAGGCATTTATCAACATGATGGGATATGCCGACAAGGAGGAACTTTTAAATATAGACATCACCCGGGATCTTTATGTTCGTCCGGCCGACAGGAGAAGATTCCAGGAAATGATAGAGCGTGACGGGAGAGTCGTTGAATATGAAGGGGAATGGAGAAGAAAGGACGGCTCTGTTATCACAGTTTTGCTCACAAGCCACGTGCGCTACGATCATCACGGCAATGTCCTGGGCTACGAAGGAATCACAGATGACCAGACAGAGCGCCACATGATGGAAAAAAAGCTGCGCGAGGCACATGATTTCATGAACAAGATCATCCAAAGCTCGCCCAGCCCCATTATGGCCGCGGACCTGAAGGGCAACATCTTTATCTGGAACCGTGCTGCTGAAGAAACCCTGGGCTACCCGGCATCAGATACCATCGGAAAGATGCATATTACCAAGATCTATCCGGAAGGACTGGCCCACCGGATCATGAAGATGATCCGCAGCCCTGAAAACGGCGGGGTGGGAATACTGCGCAGCTACCCCATGCTTTACGTCCGTCAGGACGGCCAGGTCATCGACGGCAGCCTTTCTGCGGCCATGATCTACGATGATGATGGAAACGAAGTTGCCACAGTGGGCTCTTTTGTGGACATGACCGAACGTATTGAAATGGAGCGCACCCTGCACTACACCCAGGGACAGCTCCTGCAGTCCGAAAAGCTTGCGGCCATGGGCCGGCTGACTTCCCAGATCGCCCATGAATTAAACAATCCCCTTTACGGGATTATGAACACCCTGGAACTGCTAAAGACCGAAATAGCGCCGGAAAACAAAAGGCGCAAACTTCTGGACATGTCCCTTTCCGAAACCGTGCGGCTGGCCGAAATGCTGCGCAAGATGCTTTCCTTTTCAAAGCCGGACCAGGAAGAAAAAGCTGCCGTGAACATGAATACCATTGTTGATGAACTACTCATGCTCCACGAAAAACAACTCCAGGAAAACAGCATCAAAATCAAAACCGAACTGGCAGAAGATATCCCGGAAGTCTATGCATCCAAAAATCAGATGCGGCAAGTATTTTTAAACATGATTTCAAATGCCAGAGACGCCATGCCAGAAGGCGGTACAATGAAATTTCGCACCTGGCACATGGATAAAACCGTTTATATCGAAATCACTGACACAGGCTACGGAATCAATGAAGAAAACATCAACCGGATTTTTGATTCTTTTTTCACCACCAAGGAGACAGTCAAGGGGGTGGGCCTGGGTCTTTCGGTTTGTTACGGTTTTATAAAAGACCACGGCGGCGATATCAATGTAAAAAGCCGTCATGGGGAAGGCACCACCTTTACCATTTCCCTGCCAGTTTATGCGCCGAAAGAAGAAAATGCCCAAAACTGGGTTGGCAAATCCGCGGCCTCCAAATAGGACGGCTCCGTAAAGAGTCCAATATCGGCGTTACGCGCGATTTTTCAAGAAGCTTTTGTCCAGAACCTGTTAAATATAAAAAAAGCCTCCGGCTCTGTTCAGGCAGACTTGACAAGCAGATGCGGCCTCTATAATGTGGATGCGTTTTTTTTGCCCAAACAGAATGCCAAACACATCAGCAGACGGGTATGATATCCTGATATGGAAGAAATGCAAAATAACCTGAACAGAAAGCTGTTAATCAACGGCGCCCAGATTCCAGTACAGCATATTGTTGAGGCCGCCCGGGGGGCAGCCAGGGTTGAAATCCATGCAGATCAAAAGTTTATAAGTCATATCAATGTTTCACGAAACATACTGGCACGGGCTCTGGAGCAGGACCTGCCAGTCTATGGTGTGACCACGGGGTTTGGTAAATGCTGCGGTAAAAGGATGATATCCGAGGTTGCGCAAAAAAACGGCTTAAATTTGATCCGTTTTCACGGATGCGGAACAGGCAAGCCTTTTAACGAAGCTGAAACCCGTGCGGCCATGGTCTGCCGTCTGATTTGTTTTTCCCGTGGCTACTCAGGGGTGTCTTTTGACCTGATGCAAAAAATTGCTGAACTTTTAAACGCCGGAATAACCCCTGTTGTCCCATCTGAAGGCTCCGTTGGCGCATCCGGGGATCTGACCCCCATGTCCTACGTTGCCGCCGCCCTTATGGGAGAAAGAAATGTTTTTTACCGGGGGCGGCAGATGCCTGCATCAGAGGCTCTTGCAGATGCCGGAATTGCCCCGCACAGATTTTTCCCGAAAGAACCCCTTGCAATCATGAACGGAACGGCAATGATGACAGGAGTTGCTGCCATGGCTCTGGACCGGGCAAAAAAACTTGCTAACGCAGCTTCCTGCGCCACGGCCCTGTGCATCCATGCCATAGGCGGAAACACCCATCACTATCATCCGGCAATATCCAAAGCCAAACCGCATCCAGGCCAGGGCGAGGCGGCAGACCGAATCTCCTGCCTGCTTGCCTCCGAGACACCGGCGAAAA
>JAABTZ010000230.1 GCA_011389605.1 Desulfobacteraceae bacterium | reverse complement strand
CAGGTGTTAATGGAACCATTTCCAGTAAAAATTTTTGTCGCCCTTTTTTTTGCAATTTTTGTAACTGTCACGGGTGTGGGGATTGTGGTGCCCCTGCTACCGGTTTATGCCCATGAACTTGGTGCCAGCGGAATTTCAATAGCAGCAATTTTCGGGGGATTCTCCCTGTCTCGCACCCTTTTTCTGCCCTTGTTTGGCCGGCTTTCTGATGCACACGGCAGAAAACCGTTTCTGGTTATAGGACTTTTTTCCTATTTCGTTATTTCCATCGGCTTTATTTTTGCCCACCAGATCCACAGCCTGATTCTCATCCGTCTTATCCAGGGGGTTGCCTCGGCCATGATCATGCCTGTGGCCCAGGCTTATGTCGGGGATATCACTCCCAAGGGAAAAGAAGGAATAACCATGGGCGGATTTAACATGTCCGTGTTTATCGGGTTGAGCATCGGTCCTCTTATGGGCGGGGTGATACGCGACACCTTCGGGCTGAACATGGCTTTTGCCTGCATGGGATTTCTTGCCTTTACGGCCTTTGGTCTGGCCTTTGCCCTGCTGCCGCCGCTTGGCTCGGAAAAAATTTATTCCATTGGCCGGGCCCCTGCTAAATTGGGCCTTCTGCTGCGCGACAAAATGATAGTGAGTCTTTTTTCCTTTCGCATGGTCTACACCACCTGCATCGGGATCATATGGGGATTTCTGCCTGTTTATGCCAATGATGCCTTCGGGCTGTCAAGTTCAGCCGTAGGGCTTCTGGTTATGCTGGCTGTGTCTGTGAGTGGACTGATTCATATTCCTATGGGCATGCTGGCAGATCGATGGGATAAAAGGGCCATGGTTCTGGCCGGAGGAGCAGCCGTGATTGCGGCCATGTATTTAATGGGCCGGGCAGGGGGCTTTGCAGGGCTGTTTGCCGCAAACGTGGTTTTCGGCATCGGTGGAGGGCTTTCCATGCCGGCGATAATGGCCCTTGCTGTGATTCAGGGCCAGAAGACCGAAGCCATGGGATCGGTTATGTCTTTGATTACCGTTGCCCACAGCCTGGGGATGTTGATGGGATCGGTTTTTGCCGGATTGATCATGGATTTTTTCGAGCTTAAATATGCCTTTTTTCTGGGTATTTTTGTCATGGCCGCCGGAACGGTTCAGTTTTTTGCAGGCACCGGAAAGCCTGCTCAGTCCACACGCGGCAGCGAAACAGGCACAAATCGCTCAGTTTAGGATAAGCAAACCGATGGAAAAAAGTCCGGGATATGCAGTTATTACAGGCGACTTTACAGGGTTTTCCCGCCTGGACCGTCATGTGCGGCAATCCATGCCAGGTCTTATGGCCGAAGCCGGAGATGCTTTCCGCAGAATTCTGCCCGGAGCCATGCCTTATCCTGTCTCTGTGTTCAGGGGGGACTCCTGGCAGGTCCTGTTGACTGATCCTGCATGCGCCCTGCGTGCGGCTGTGTTTATCCGTGCCTATATAAGGGCCTTCGGCCGGGATGGCAGTCTTGATACGCGCATGGCTATAGGGATTGGAGATGTGGATTACGTGCCTGAAGAAAATGTGAGCGCGGGAGACGGTCCTGCTTTTCGTTGTTCCGGGAAAATGCTGGAAAAAATGACTTCTCCCCGTTCAGGGACCCTTCGCTATGCTTTTGCCGATGCTGTCTTTGAACAGTTAATAGACGCGCTTGTTTTTTCCACAGGCGCTTTGATGGAAGCATGGCGTCCGCTCCAGGCCCGCGCGGTTGCCGGTTGCATGGAAGGATTAAAACAAAAACAGATCGCTGAAAGCTGGCCTGTTTCCGTTACCTGTCAGGCCGTTTCCAGACATCTTAAAAAAGCCCGGTGGCAGGCCATAGACCATGCAATTGTTGTTTTCGAGAAGGCACACAATTGCATGGATTCGTAAAAAGCTGGTTATCCCGCCGACGCGGTATTTTTTTAAGAAAGCAGATCCATAAGCGCCTTGGCTGACCCCCGGCGCGGAAAAGGAGTTTCCTCGCTCCAGAAGCCTTCCGGATGCTTAATTTTCGCTCGGAAACCCGCTTTCCCACGCCGCCGTCAGGGCAAGGAAGTGCAATTTCATTAGAGTACAAAAAAGGGATCTCCCTGGAAGTTATGGCAATTAAACCATATAAGATTGTATTTTTATAATAAATATTATATGATTTATAATAGCGTGCTTTTGCTTGCCAGAAAGGCAGGAGATTAAAGAATGTGATTTTCAGGGACGCCTTTTTCTGCTTACGGGTGTCATAACCACCCGGAACCCGAGGTAGTTGCCTTTGAAATCGGCATTAACACTAGCCCGGTAGGTACACCGCAGCTCGCTTGGAAAATTGCACCAGCTGCCGCCTCTTATCACCCGCCTGGGGCTTTCTCCCGAATATATCGGGTTTTTGTATTCATGGTGCCCATAGGCATCTTCATGATAGGGATCTGCGCACCATTCGTATACATTTCCTGCCATGTCGCAAAGATCCAGGCCGTTTGGCTCCAGGCTCCCAACAGGATGCGTGCTCATGCCGCTGTTTGCCGAGTACCAGGCGATATTTTCCAGAGGTTTGCCCCCCGGGTATTTTTCCGGCAGCCCCCCGCTACGGCAGGCATATTCCCACTCTGCCTCTGTTGGCAGGCGGAAATGGTATCGACTTTTGTTTACGGCAATCAGTTTCTGGGTAAAATCTTTGGCATCATACCAGGAAACCTGTTCCACAGGGTAAAGCCCCTCCCGCTTGAACCACGACGGGTTTTTGCCCCTTACTTTCTGCCAGAGGGTATTGGACACGACCTTTTTCCATTGCTCCTGGGTTACCGGATATTTTGCAAGCCAGAAGCCGTCTATAAATACCTCGTGTACGGGCATTTCGTCCCGGTTGCCTTCGGCATCCCATGTTCCGCAGCCCATTTGGAAAACACCCGTGGGAACCCAGACAAATACCATGCCGATGCTTGGCTCCACCCAATTGTCACCGGCATGGTGATGGCCGTAATCCACGCGCTTGGCCCGGGATTTTTCGGATGTTGAATCCGATGCATTACCATGGGATTTTCGGCTGCCGGCATCATGGTTTTTTTTAGGCTGCTTTTCCGGAGCCGCGCTTTTCCCTGATGAATCGGTTTGTTCGGGCAGGGCTGAGGTATCTGCATTGCTCCCGGCTGTTGCAATGGTTGATATGCGGCCCTTGAGATAGCCCAAAATCAGATCAAAATCCCGGGGGCGGTCTTTTGGACGGAAATTAAGGCACTGGCTTATAAGGATCTGAATGCCGAAAGGGATGTCCGGACGTTTAAATTCAAGGTCATGTTCTTTGATCCTGCGCAGTCTTTCACTGTAATTTTCCTGTTCATATGGAAGGGCGCCTGACCATAAGAAATAACTTACAAATCCATAGGAAAAAATCAGACTGTAAATGCTGGCCGGGCTGCTGTGGGTGATTAGTTCCGGTGCTGACCAGTTTGGGGTGAACTGGGCCTTGGAGGTGGTTGAAGTGCTGCTTATGCGCTCCAGTCCGCCCAGATCACCTATTACCAAGCGGCCGTTTTGGTTTATCAGAAGATTGGAAGGTTTCAGATCCTTGACAATAAAGGCGTCTTTGGCCCTGTCTGAAAGGCGGTTTAAGACTTCAGCCAGTTCAAGCATAAGCATTTCCGCAGCAGCCGGTGGCAGGGGAAAATGATCCAGCACCCGGTTAAGCAGGTTATATGGACAAAACTCCATTAAAATTACCAGGTATGCCCGGGCCTCCTGTTTGGAAACCTGTTTGTCAACCAGGTGAAAATCATAGATTTCAATTACACCATCGCCTTTTATTTTGTCGTAATATTCCTGGATGGCATAAAAATCATGGGAGATTTTGGAGTCAAGGTCTCCGGGAGTGCGGTAGGAAAGTGATCTTTCAACCATTATGGGTACAACCTTAACAGCACGTTCTTTAAGGTTGTCCTTTACGTGATAGACTTCACCGTAAACGCCGGCCCCTATTTTCCTGACCACCTTGTAGGTGGGGAGGCATTTTTTGATGATGTCCTTCATGGGCGGCTGGCTCCATAACGGTTAAAATATGACAGCTTCGTAAAAGTCCAATATCTGGCTGATTAGGTACTGTTGAGTCAATGCGAAGTGTTGATTTGGGCAATAATGAAACTGGTGTTATCCGTCAATCCCTTTTTTCTGGCCGCATTGGCCAGCCTGGCCCCGTTTTCTACAGGCGAGGGCCAGAGCAATTGATGAAGCTCGCTGTCCTGGAAAATATCAGTGAGTCCGTCGGAGCAAATAAGGAAGGCAGCATTGCCCTCTATTGTTTGTTCTGCCATAAAAATGTCGCGCGCGGGCCAGACATGATTGAAAACCGGGCCGATCCCGAATTCGATTAAGTGCTTGAACGGATGTTTGGAGGCTTTTTCAGCATTGACCATGCATTGGTCAACCAGATCCTGAACCACCGAATGATCATGGGAGACATATTCGATAAAATTTTCATGTATCCGGTATACCCGGCTGTCTCCGGCATTGAAAACGATTGTTCTGGGTCCCTTGGAAAGCAGCCCGGCAACAGTGGTTCCGCAATGGGCTGGCAGTTTTTGTTCGGCAAGGGCCTGAATTGAAAAAAGGGCATCAGCAACCGCCTGCCGGTTGATTTGCAGGGGCCACTTGTGTCTTTCAAGCTGCTGGCATGCAAACCGGCTTGCTTTTTCACCACCCTTATGGCCTCCCATTCCGTCGCATACAGCCAAAAGCACGGTATCGGCGGAAAAACTGTTCCTGCGGCTCAGAAGATCGGCCTGGAACAATCCTTTGCCGTCCACCAGACAGTCTTCCTGACGGTAGCGGGGCCCGATCATCATGGCTGAAAAAATTTGACACTGCATAGGGTCTGGATATTAAAAAAATATTGTTTTAAGCAGTGAGCATAATGACAAAACCGCCTTAAATATGCAAGGCTGTTTTTCTGCCGGCCTTTTTCCCAATTCATTGTAGACATTGTGCCGGGCTTTGCTATCGCAGTTGTCCGGTTTTGCGAAGATGGTAGGCATAGATGCATACCCCCAGAAGAATACCGTAGCCAAGGGCATATCCGGCTATCATTTCCGCAGTGCTTTTAGAAAATCCATAATCCGGGTGGGCTGCAAAAATTGCAGGCAGGGCTGTTCGAATTGCCAGCAGGCCGGTAAATATTGGAAATGCAATTTTTTTCATGAAAAAAAGGCTCAGGGCCCCGGCCACGCTTACTGCAGGCAGAAGTCCCCACAGGGAAGACTGAAGCATGGTATTTAAGACCGGGAGCTGCTCGGGTGGAACCGAGCCCCTGAAAAAAAGCACAAGGGCCATGCCAACGGCCATAATCCCTGATGCGCCGAATCCGAAATAAAAAACGGAAATCAGCCATACCCAAATGGGACGCCTGTGTTTAGGGCGTTTTTCTGTCATTGCCCGGCCTTCTGCTGGTTTTTGCTTAAGGGTTTTTCAAACAGCAAAAGCCGGCAAAGCATACAAAGAGTAAACAAGCTGCTTTGCATGCTCTGCGGCTTTGCTGATAATACAACCCGTTGCTTTTTTTAATGGGCAGCAGCGTCTGCAGCCCCGGAAAGATCGACTGAACCGCTTTCAAATACCTGTCGGGCTGTATCCAGAACCTCGGGCGGAAAACCCACCAATTTAAACATAACTCCAAAGGCCAGCACCCATACAACCACCAGGGAGATCACCCAAAGTATAAAGCCGTACTTTAGAAAATCAATGGGAGCAA
>JAABTZ010000229.1 GCA_011389605.1 Desulfobacteraceae bacterium | reverse complement strand
CAAAATCGCGCAAGCCTTGATCTTGGACTTTTTACGGCCCCATCTGAAATCAGACTTTTTACGAGTTTGTCAAAATTGATGTTGTGATACAGAACGGATTTTTGCAGCTTGAATGGCACGGCAGGCTGTGCTATGGGAGCAGTACGCGCAAAAAAGGATCGGACCGGAGTCAGGCGGCATGGTTTTTACGCAGATATAATAACAGTTACGGACAGAGCAGACCTATGGAATATGCCATTTTGGTTTTCGGATTTATTATCGGGTTTTACATGGCCTGGAACATCGGGGCAAATGATGTGGCAAATTCAATGGCTTCTGCAGTTGGCGCCAAGGCCATTACCCTCAGGCAGGCTATTTTTATTGCCGGGATTCTAAATATAGTAGGCGCTGCTTTTATTGGCTCTCACGTGACAGACACCATACGCAAGGGGATTGTCTCGCCCGAGGTTTTAAATGACCCGCACGTGGCTTTGATAGGAGCATTGTCAGCACTGCTTGCCGCAGCCCTTTGGGTATCGTTTGCCACCTGGAAATCGCTGCCGGTATCAACCACCCATTCCATTGTGGGGGCCATGGTGGGATTTGGTATTGTCACAGGCGGATTTTCCGTGATTAACTGGACGGGCTTGGCTGCCGTGGTTGCCAGCTGGGTGATTTCGCCGGTTTTCAGCCTTGTTATCGCTTTTGTAATGTTTAAGGTGATTGTCCGGGTGATCCTTTCACAAAAAGATGCCGCAGGCATGGCGTTTCGTCTTTCGCCTGTTTTTATCGGAATGGCTGTTTTTGTGGTGATAATGTCCTTTGTTTTTAAAACACCTCTGGGCAAAAATCTTGCCCTAAGCACCCCCGTGGCCTTTCTGGCCGCAGTGTTATTATCTGTTTTTCTCGGTCTTGCAGGAAAACGTCTGCTGCTTAGGTTTCAAAATGTTCGAACCGGGCAGGAGGGTGCCGAAGGTGTTTTCCGGCGGATTCAGATTGGAACTTCATGTTACGTGGCCCTGGCCCAGGGGGCAAACGATGTTGCAAACGCTATCGGGCCGCTGGCTTTGATTTACTTTCTGGCCAGAAGCGGGCAGGCCGGAGCCACGGTTCCCGTGCCTTTTGTGCTGCTGCTTTTCGGAGGAGTCGGTATTGCCGCAGGCATTGCCATGGGCGGTGCCCGGGTGATTCGTACGGTTGGTGAGCGGATCACCACGTTGAGCAACTCCAGGGGGTTTTCCGTGGATTTTGCAGCTGCCACAACTGTTTTGATGGCTTCTAAAATGGGACTGCCCGTTTCTACGACTCATGCGGCCGTAGGAGGTGTTCTGGGAGTCGGCCTTGCAAGGGGGTTGGAAGCTGTCAATTTCAGTGTTATATTCCGTATTATGCTCTACTGGGTGCTTACCGTTCCCATGGCCGCATTTACCAGCATGCTGTTGTGTAAAATCATTGGCTGGATTTTGTAGTAAGCAGTCAATTCTGTAAAAATACCAGTTGCTTTTTGTTTTCGTGAACCCCGCTTGTGACCGGCGGCTTTAAAATAAAAAAATATCCTTCCAAGGAGGCGTTTTCATGCGTATCCCGTTTTTTTCCTTATTTGTTGCATCTCCATTTGATGCTCTGCAGGATCATGCCGAAAAAGTCAAGGAATGTGCCTGGGCTTTCCAGCAGGCCATGGAGTGTTACGCCTCCTCGAGATGTGAGGTGTTTGAAGACCACCGGCAGGAAGTTATTCGTATCGAACATGAAGCGGATGCAATCAAGCGAAGGATCCGGGGGCACCTTCCCAAGGGTGTGATGCTGCCTGTGGAAAAATTTCAATTATTTCAATATCTAAGGGAACAAGACAGCGTTCTCGACAGTGTGCAGGAGGCTTTAAACTGGCTTTCCCATCGCACGGACCAGGGGATTCCCGAGGTTCTGGAGCGCGATTTTTTTCTGCTTGTGGATGCAGCCATTGAACCCACCGAGGAATTGAGCCGCATGGTGGGCGAGGCACGGATTTATTTCAAGAATTTTTCGGAAAAACAGCGTAAAAAAATCAAAGATATCATTTCCAATATCAGGCAGATGGAGCATGATGCCGATCAGCGTGAATATGCCCTGATTCGCAAGGTTTTCCAGGCGGAAAAAGATTCCGTAACCGTGTTTCACCTGGTACGTCTGGCCGAAATTATAGGCAATATAGCAGATCACGCTGAAAATTCCGGAGATATGATGCGGGCCATGATCTCCAAGTAACACGATATTTTCCGGTTAGAAAAAGGCCCACCAGATATATGCAATCAGAGCTGTCCAGGAGAGTATGCAT
>JAABTZ010000228.1 GCA_011389605.1 Desulfobacteraceae bacterium | reverse complement strand
TAAATAGGCATACCAGTTAACCGGGCGTTTGGCCTTGCCGTGGCGATCCACACGGCCCACCCGTGCCTTGCAGGAAAAGCAGCGGCTGGCGTCGATGGGGAGGCTGACAAAGCACTCCGGGCAGCGCTTCACAAGATAGGAGTGCTCCTCCGGGGGAGATGTCTTTTTTTGTTTTTTTTTGATTCCCATCGGCCTTTTCTAATCTGAAAACCGGTCCGATATGCTGATGTCGCTGTCCTGGCGAAGAGAGGCAATCCATTTATTAACTGCCCGCTGGCGTTTCTGCTCTCTTAGCCGGGCAACGGCATTGTCCTTTTGGGCTTCAAAATCGTTTTTTTCCGGTACCTTTTGATCATTTAAACGAATTACATAAAAGCTGTCGTTTTCTTCGATCACCGAGTCAGGTACTGGATTTTTCCTGTCCAGGGAAAAGGCGGCTTCCGAGAGCTGGCGGCTGTTTCTGATTTCGGCAACCGGCTGATTGCGTTTGAAAAAATCCGTGGTTTTTATCTCAACATCCGCAGCCTTTGCCGCATCGGCAAAGCTGTCTGCAGACCGGACCTGCTTTAAAAACTCTTCCGCGGTTTTTCTGGCAGCATCTTTTTGCTTTTGTGCCGTCAGATCAGAGTTTACCCTTTCTTTTACATCTTTGAAATCAGGAATCCTGGATGCTTTTTCTTCAACCGGCTGGATCAAAAAATATGCATCACCTATTTCCCTGACTTCACTTATTTCCATAAGTGGGATATCAAAGGCTGCCTGTGCAAATTCCCGGGAATTTTCCAGTTCTTCAGGTCCTTTTGCCTTAGTGAAAAAATCTGTGGTTTCAAGCTCAAAACCTGAATCACGTGCGTTTTCGGCAAGATCATCGCCTTCAAAGGAAATCTCGTAAAGCGACCATGCGCTGTCATATGCAATAGTGCGGGTTTGCCGGGCTGCAAGTTTTCCCGTGATTAGTTCTTTGACCTCTTCCAGGGGCTGGGCGGCGGCTTGCTGGCGATCTTCGACCTTGATTATGTGCCATCCAAACTGGGTCCTTACCGGATCGCTTATTTCGCCTGGTTCCATGGAAAATGCCTTTTCTGAAAAGGGCTCGACCATGTCTTCCCGTTCAAAGCTGCCCAGGTATCCGCCGTCCTTGGCTGTGGGTCCTTCTGAATATGTTTTGGCCAGTTCTGCAAAGTCCTCCTCCCCGTCCCGGGCTTTTTTCATGATTCCCATGGCCTTTTCCCGGTTTTCGGAAACCGTGTTTTCATCAGCATCCCGGGGCAGTTGAAGCAGTATATGCCGGGCTGTGACAGTTTCCGGGGTTTTGAATTCATCGGGATTGGATTCGTAGTAATCCGTGACTTGCTCATCTGAAATTCTGACCTCGTCGCGGAAACTTTCCGGATCAAAACGAAGGTACCGCACCTTAAGGCTTGGCTCTGTTTTATAGCGCTGCTTGTTTGCATCAAAATATTGCCGGAGTCCTTCTTCTGAGACTTTTATGTCTGAAAAATTACCGGCTGAAAATACAGCGTAATCTATTTTTGCCTCAGTATTGCGCCAATTGTACCAGGCGCGCGCCTCGGTCTCGGAGACGGGAATCGAGCCTGCCACAAGGTTTCTTATCATGCCCGTTTTCATGGATTCTTTCTGCATGGTTTCAAAACCTTCTGGAGACATTCGGTTTTGTTCAAGAAGCTGACGATATCGGCCGGCGTCAAAGCTGCCGTTGTTCTGGAAGACGGGGATTTCTGTTATGGCCCGGGCCAGGGCGGCATCAGGAACTCTGATGTCATTTTTCGCAGCCACCTGCAATAGCAGATGCTTTTCAATGAGCTGGTTTAATGCCTGGTCCTTGACATTGAGCATGTCGAGCAGGTCCTGGTTAAGCCTGTTGCCGAATTGCTGCTCTATGTTTTGCATTATGCTGTAATAAGTACGCTGGTATTCATCTATACTTATGGGCTTGCCGTTGACTTTTGCCACCTGGGCATCCCGCTGGGAATAAAATGACCCGGCACCGGTGAAAACAAATGCCACCACGATCAGTCCCAGAAGGATCTTGATCATCCATGAACCAGCGCTTTTGCGCATTGAACTAAGCATCTGCAGCCTCTTTTTAATCGATCTGAGTTTTTACGATTGCAACATATTTTAAAAATCGTATCTTACGGGCAAACTGTGTTTTTGTCAAGCCTATGCAGATGCTTGTAAATCAAGCATTGATGGAACCGTAAAAAGTCCAATATCTGCGTTACGCGCGATTCCTCAGAATTTCACGTACGGCTAAGTACGCTGCATTCTTCGAAATCGCGCAAGCCTTGATCTTGAACTTTTTACAAAGCCGTCTAAAAGCGACTTTTTACGAATTTGTCAAAATTAATTGCTTTTAAAAATCTGAAACGCTCAGTTTAGGTTTTACATGTTTCTTCTGTACTTGCCGCCTACCTCGTAAAGAGCACCGGTGATCTGGCCGATGGAACATACCCGTACCGTGTCCATGAGCTGGTCAAAGATGTTGCCGCCGGAAAGGACTGTGTCCTTCAGCTTCTGGATTGCTTCCGGGCTTTGGTTCCCGTGTTTTTCAATAAAGGCGTTTAATCGCGAAATCTGGGATTGTTTTTCTTCTTCAGTGGCCCGGGCCAGTTCCAGGTCTCCAAAGGCATCTTCCCCTTCGCCATCGGGTGGAAGAAAAGTGTTGACACCGACGATGGGCATTTCTCCTGTATGCTTTAAGTACTCATAATACAATGATTCTTCCTGGATCTTGCTTCTCTGGTAGCCGCGTTCCATGGCCCCCTGGACCCCGCCGCGTGAGGTGATTCTGTCAAATTCAGCCAGCACTGCATCTTCAACCAGGTCGGTTAAGGCTTCTATGATAAAACTGCCCTGGTTCATGTTTTCGTTTTTGGTCATGCCGTATTCGCGGTTTAAAATGAGCTGAATGGCAAGGGATCGGCGTACGGCTTCGGCCGATGGTGTGGTTATGGCCTCGTCATAGGCATTGGTATGCAGGCTGTTGCAGTTATCATATACTGCATACAGTGCCTGAAGAGTGGTGCGGATGTCATTAAACTGGATTTCCTGGCTGTGAAGGGATCTGCCTGATGTTTGTATGTGATATTTTAGCATCTGGGAGCGCACGTCCGCCCCGTATTTTTCCTTCATGGTAACAGACCATATGCGTCTTGCCACCCGGCCGATCACGCTGTATTCCGGGTCCATGCCCGAGGAGAAAAAATAGGAGAGGTTCGGTGCAAAACTGTCAATGGGCATGCCCCGTGACAGATAGTATTCCACGTATGTAAAACCGTTTGCCAGGGTAAAGGCCAACTGGGAGATGGGATTGGCTCCTGCCTCGGCAATGTGATAGCCTGAAATGGACACAGAATAGAAATTCTGCACATTGTGCTTAATAAAATATTCCTGGATGTCGCCCATCATCTTTAATGCAAAATCAATG
>JAABTZ010000227.1 GCA_011389605.1 Desulfobacteraceae bacterium | reverse complement strand
ACCCGCCCCAGGTCGAGCAGAGGGCTCATGCCGTAAAGCCCCACCTCCCCTCTGAAGATATCACCGAACTGGTAGGTCAGATCCAGGAAGGCAAGGGGCAGGATAAGGGTAATCAGTGAGAAATAAAGACCCTTGGCAATCCATGTAATGGGGCTGAGCATCAGGGAAACCGAGCCGCAGGCAACAATGGTGCCAATCAGGGTGAAAAATGGATTCCAGCCGAAATGGAGATTTAACAGCGCCGCAGTGTAGCCGCCGATGCCCAGGTAGAACTGAGGGCCGAAGTTTACCCGGGCCGTTCCCAGGATCTGAAGGCTCAGGGGAATGGCGATTGCTGCCAGAAGATTGGCAGTTGTGAGCATCGTCAAAAGATGCGGGTAGGAGTAAAAAAACAGGGGCAGCACCATCAACAGGGTCACCCCGATAATAGGGTTTCTCCAGTAGCGGGGCTCGATGGAAAATTCAAACTTGCTTGTTTTCCACCTTAAAATAATACGATCTCTTTTCAGGTCCAGCTTTACCATATGGTTTCTCCCGCCACTATGCCGCCTCGTTTTACAATAAGGAATACAAGGGTTACGAAAAGCGCCGCAAAAGCCATAAATCGGGGCGCCAGCAAGAAGCTTGTGGAAAAGTGAATAAAGGCGATGAGATAGGAGGCAATGATGTTTCCCTTCAAATTGCCCAGCCCACCCAGAATGGCTATCAGCAGCGCGGTTATCAGAAGCGGTTGTCCCATGTGGGGATCAATACCCCAGAAAGGCGCAATCATGACAACACAAAGCGACGGGGGGATCACCGCCAGACCCATGGACAGGTAATACATGTTGTCCACACTTGCGCCCATGAGCTTTGCCGCGGTCAGATCCTGGCTCATGGCCCGGATAATAAGACCTGTGCGCGTTTTTAGAAACATCAGGACAAAAAGCAGTGTCACGATGATTCCCACCAGGGCCGCGGCGACCATCTGACCTGAAATATTAACGGCTCCGATGCGGACCATCCCATGCACCAGTGTTGTGGGCAGGCTCACTCCAGCTGTCACAGGGTAAAGCCAGTTTGCAAAATGACTGGCAGCGAGAAAAAACAAAATGGAGATCACCAGAAGGTTTTCCTCCTCGTCGAGATATCGCTGAAAAACCGCCTTGTAGAAAACAAAAATGGCGATTACTATCTGCAGAACCAGCATAAGAAGGATACTTGGGATTACGCCCATTTGCATATCCGACAGAAAAAACCACATGCCATAGGCGGCGATCACAAAAGTGATACCGTATCCAAGGTGAAAAATACGCAGCACTCCGCAGATCAGGGAAAACCCGATGGAAATCAGAAGGTAGATCGACCCCCAGATAAGCGTATAAACAAGGATGTTCGTAATTAAAGCAACCATGGCCTCATCTCTTGTTGGAGGGCCCGTAAATGGCGCCCTCTTCTATTTTTCCTGAATTTTTAGCGCAACTTACTTTCTGAGTTCCTCAGGCTGCATGAATTTTCCCGTGGCGATGTTTTCAGGCAGCACCGGCACCATTTGGGCATCCTGCCACTGAACAATAGGTGTGATGTATTCCGGATAAGGAATGTTGTAATGATTCTTTGGATCCCATCCGATTGTGCCCAGAACTGCCGTTTCCCGGACATTTTCAAGCTGCTTGATGATTTTTTCGACATCGCCTGTTTCACCGGCCTGTTCCAGGGCCTTTTTATAGCCAAAAAGCGTATCATAGGTGGTGTGAGATCCGAAAATAGGGCCGACCTTGTATTTTTCGGTCATGTTGTCCATAAAGGGGATGGTCTTTTCGGTTATGGGAACCCGGACAAAAGATGACCCGATGCTTCCGCCGGCGATCATGCCCCCGGTCATGTCCCAGGCCATGGGCATACCCGCAAGCCCTCCCCAGAAAAACCAGGGAATGTCCCGGGCGCTCGACTGGGCCCACTGCTTTATAAAAGACGCCTGGTCGATATATCCAACCACTCCGTCAATAACCTCGGCTCCGGATTCGGCAATATCCTCAAAAAGGGTGCTGAATACTTTCTGATCAAGGGAAATGGTCTGCTCGTATACAACATCCAGGCCCTTGCTCTTATAAATTTCCCCGAGACTGGGGAAAACCCCCGGCAGACCCTGGCGAAGGGGCTTGGTCCAGTCCATGTCCTCATAAATGATAGCGATCTTTGTGGCGCCGACCTTGTTTTTGAAAAAGTCAGGCAGGATCTGGCCGCCCAAGATTTCCAGGTAATGGGAGGATACAAAGTAATATGTCTGGAAACCGAACTTGAATCGTTCATAGTCATCCCGGACATGATGCCAGATAGAGTCTCCGGATCCGATGGTGGAAAACATGACATGGGGAAATTCGCGGAAAAGCTCTGCACCGATCTGCATTCCGGCGACGGCCATTTCCACCTTTTCAGCCACCACAACCGCATCCACGCGTTTATGCATGACCAGTTTCTTGTAGACTTCAATTCCTTTGGGAATTTCTCCTTTGGTATCCTCGGAGATCAGTTTCACCTCCCGTCCCAGGATGCCTCCGTCTTCGTTGATTTCCTCCACGGCAAGCTTGGCTGCTGCCTGGGCGCTCAGGGAAAAGGGCGCGGAAAGGTTTCCCATGAAACCGATCAGTATCGGCTTTTGCTTTTGGGCCATTGCCGGGGAAATGCCCAGCACCAAAGCCAGAACTGCAGTGAAAACGATGAAAAAAAGACGTGCTTTGTTCATGATTGTCTCCTTCTTATTTAGGATACTTTTTTTCGAATGCTCGTCCCTGAACCCGCCAAAAATCCGGAAAAGCCAGCGGAGCAAGAGCATTACAGCAAGCCTTGTGCCAAAACCACAAAACATAAAAGCCCTTATTATTCAGATAGTTCACGAGTGCGGAACCCGGCAGAAATACAAAAATATTACGAAATATAGTTTGCCACCGACATTTCGTATAAATTATGCCAGCTCCAATGACGGCATGATACTCTTGGGTTCTATGCCGGCTCTTTTGCACTGTAATTGGCTTTCCGGGAAAGGCCAAGTTTTTTCATTCGCGAAAACAGGGTGTTGGGATGAATGTCGAGAATTGCGGCCGCCCCTTTGGGCCCGGCAACTTTTCCGCCCGTATGGTGAAGAACCCTGAGAATATGGTTTCGTTCGTTTTCCTTGAGGCTGGTTAGGATTTCGTTGGGTGGGGCAGCTTCGTTTTCAAGGTCCGGGACCAAATAAAAGGATCCATTGCTGAGTATAACCCCTCGTTCGATTACGTTTTCAAGCTCCCGAACGTTTCCGGGCCAATCATAGCAAAGAAGCTTTTCCATTTCCTGAAGCGGTATTCTGTCCAGGGATTTGTTGCATTTATTGGCATAAAGCTTCAGGAAATAATGGGCAAGAATAGGTATATCCTCCTTTCTGTCCTGAAGCCGGGGAACGGTAATCGGAAATACATTGAGGCGGTAGTAAAGATCGCGGCGAAAACGGCCGGCCTCAACTTCCTCTTCGAGATTTCGGTTTGTGGCAGCAAGCAGACGGAAGTCGGACTGAAGCGTCTGACCCCCACCAACCCTTTCAAACTCCCGGCTCTGAAGAACCCGCAAAAGCTTTACCTGGACTTCCATGGAAATATCCCCTATTTCGTCCAAAAAAATGGTCCCCCCGTTGGCCAGTTCGAATCGGCCGATCTGCCTTGTTGTTGCCCCGGTGAAAGCCCCTTTTTCATGGCCGAAAAGTTCGCTGGAAATAAGGCTTTCCGGCAGGGCGCTGCAATGGACCCTTATAAAAGGCTTGTCCTCACGGCTGCTGTGCCGGTGGATTGACCGTGCCACCAGTTCCTTGCCCACCCCTGTCTCGCCCCTGATCAAAACCGTCGTGTCTGTGCCAGCCACTTTTTCCGCCTGGGCAAAGACCTTTCTAATGGCAGGGCTTTTTCCCACAAAATCATCAAAATGAATGGTTTCCAGGTATTCTTTTTCATAATGTTCTTTTTCCAAATGTTTTTGTTCAAAGAGACACCGGA
Source organism: Desulfobacteraceae bacterium (assembly GCA_011389605.1). GTDB lineage: Bacteria > Desulfobacterota > Desulfobacteria > Desulfobacterales > Desulfosalsimonadaceae > Desulfosalsimonas. Next base: position 1,754 of record JAABTZ010000227.1, on the reverse strand, counting down.
AAGCTTCCCATGCCTCGGCATTATCCATGGCAATTGCGGCCTGGGCAGCAAAATAATTCAGAACTTCCAGATCCGATTTCTTGAAGGCACTGCGAAAAAGCCGGTTGTCATGATATAAAACACCGGTCAATCTGTTGCGGATGGTAAGCGGAACGCAGATGCACGACTGAATGCTGCTGCCATTTACACCATGGCCGGCGCTTTGGGCATCAAACTCCTTGATCCGGCCCCTGCCGGTCTTTACCGTTTGCCGGATAAGTTTCATGGACCCTTTAAAATCAGGGGATGCAATGTCTTCTGCCGTAAGGTTTTTTGAGGACTTTAAAACGATTTTTTCAGGGTCGTTTTCTTCCACCACGAATATGGCTCCGCGTTCAGCCCCGGTTATCCTGTTGATAGTCGAAATGATGCTCCTGGAAAGCTCCCGATAATCCCGGATTGTCGTCAGCTCCCGGCCCAGCCGCAATATCTCTTCAAGAAGATTTTCTCCGTAACACAACTCTCTTATTAGCGGCCGAATATCATCGGGGACAAGGGCTTCATTGAAAGAATAAAGCGCCCGTGCTGCTGGCTCGGCGTATTCAACGGCCTTTTTTTCAAGCCCCATCCGGATATATTCCCTGGCCATTTCCACCTTTGACTTGGCCAACTCAATCTTGTGCCCGCATTTTTCCAGTTCCGAAATGGATTGCTGGAGCAGCGTTAGTCCGTTTTCCCCTCCGCTGCCTGCATTTCTGAGCATTACCGCCTTGTGCCGGAGAGCTACCCCTTTCATAAGAAGATTGCCGCTTTCCAGGGAATAGCGTATCTCATCATCTATGCTCAGACCTTCCACACGTGGAAATACTTCTTCCTCCATGGCCTGGCAGATCAGCAGCATCACAGCGCTATATTTAACGGTCATTCGGGATTGCCGGCTGATTTCAAGGTATTCCCGCAGACAGGAAACCGCACGTTTTTGGTCCCCTGCCAGGTGATAGGCATAAGCCAGAAGCACCAGGCCGCCCAATCGGGTGTAAAGGCTTTTGCTTTTTTCCGTTTCCTCCCATGAATCCAGTATACACGAAATGGCATCTTCCGGGCGATGCAGCTCCAAAAGAAGGTATCCCAGTGAAACCCCGGCCAGCCCGGCAATGGAAAGATTGCCGATGGCACGGCCGTGAGCACGTATAGAATGAAGCATTCCCATGGATTGGGAATACAGGCCCGTATGACCGAAACAGACCCCGGCTGTCAACGCGGCAAGCAAAGGCAGCCTGCCTTTGGGAAACCGGTCTTCCACGTCTGGAACCAGGGCTTCGTAGATGCTCACAACCTCACGATACCCGCCGGACCAATAGTGAAAAAACATCCCGAAGATTGTGATGGATTTTTCCATGGAAGGGTCGCATCCGGAACGGGTCATTTCCCATCCCTGCTTAAAATACGTCAGGGCCTCCTGATAACGGGAACGGAGCCACTCGCTTTTGCCCAGGTGCATTTTCAGAAAACCAATGGAATCCTTGTCACCTATGGACCCGGCCCGTGAGATGGCCTCCTCCAGAATGGAGATCACCCTGTTGGGATTATCGCAGTCAGTGGAGACTTTTGCATATTCAAGGGTTGCCTCCACAAAGAGGCTGTCAGCAGTGCTGCCTGCAAGGTTCCGCAAATCGTCAAGAGCCTTGTCATAGTAAAGGCGGGCCTTTTCATCATTGAATTCCCTCCGGTGGATATTGCCGTTTTCGAGCAGAAGACGGCAGCCGTCATAGCTG
>JAABTZ010000226.1 GCA_011389605.1 Desulfobacteraceae bacterium | reverse complement strand
ATTTCCGCCTCATCGCGCACTCCGCCAAGTGACAGGCGAACAAATTCCCTGCCCGTGGCCCGGGCAACGGACTTTGCAAGGGATGTTTTTCCCACGCCCGGCGGGCCCACCAGACAAAGAATGGGGCCGCGGATTTTTTTTACAAGAGCCTGGACAGCCAGGTATTCCAGGATTCTTTCCTTGGGCCGTTCCAGTCCGTAGTGATCTTCGTCCAGAATCTTTTCTGATTCATCGATGTTTTCGGAGACTTCGCTTTTTTCAAACCAGGGAAGACTTAAAATCCAGTCAATATAATTTCGCGTAACCGTGGCTTCGGCCGACATTGGAGTCATTCGCTTGAGCTTGTTAAACTCGTGACGGACTTTTTCCTCGCCCTCCTTGGACAATTCCTTGTTTTCTATGCGCTCCTGGAGTTCTTTTAACTCATTGTCCTCGGATTCATCTTCTCCCATTTCCTTTTTAATGGCCCGGATCTGCTCATTGAGATAGTAGTTTTTCTGGCTTTGCTCCATCTGCTTTTTAATCCTGCCCTTGATTCGCTGATCTGTTTGCAGGATTACCGTTTCCTGATTGATCAGTTCGATAAGGAATGTGAGCCGTTCAGTCACGGATTGGGTTTCGAGCAGCTGCTGGTTGTCCCTGGCCTTGAAGGAAAACTGTGCTGCGGTGGTGTAAAGCAGCTGCACTGGATCTGTAAGATTGGAGATTGTCTCGACGGTTTCCTTGGATATGTTTTTATTCTGCTGGGTGTAGGCCTTGAAAGCGTCCACCACGTTGCGCAGATATGCCTCTTTTTCAGGATGATCGAGTTCCGGTTCTCCCAAAAGTTCCAAGTGCACCTTAAAAAAACTTTCATTCACCTCAAAATCGAGTATACGTGCCCGGTGCTTGCCTTCAACCACGGTTTTTACGGTGCCGTCGGGCAGGCGAAGCATCTGAAGCACCTTGGCAACGGTTCCTATCCGGTTTATATCTTTTTGTTTGGGGTGATCTTCTCCAGGATTGGCCTGAGTGGCCAGAAAAATGTATTTTTCTTCGTCATTCATGGCCTCGGACAAGGCATTAATAGATTTTCCCCGCCCCACAAACAGAGGCGAAACCATATGCGGGAAAACCACGATATCCCGAAGAGGAAGCAGGGGCAAAGCAGCCCGGCTGTCATTGGAATCAGTTGTCTTAAATACTTTTGGTATATTAATCATAATATTTTTATACAATATTTTCATGATTTTGGCACAAAACCGCCATTGGCGGTTTTGTGCATTTGGGTCACAAAATGCGGCAAAAGGGCATGCAGGATAAATTCCGCACGGCAGAGCCTGCCGTCGGCAGGTTAAGCCTGTTTTTTGGACTGCTGCTCGTAGAGAAGAATCGGCTCCTCGCTGTTTAACACCACTTCCTCTCCCACAACACATTCCTTTACGCCCATAATGGAGGGCAGCTTATACATGATTTCAAGCATTGAGGATTCAATTATGGCGCGCAGTCCCCGGGCACCTGAGTTTCGCTTCATGCTCTCTTTTGCAATGGCGGCAAGAGCACTGTCTGTAAATCGCAGATTGACTCCTTCGATTTCAAACAGCTTTTTAAACTGCTTGATCAGGGCATTTTTTGGCTCTGTAAGGATTTTTATCAAAGCCGCTTCGTCAAGATTCTGCAAGGTGGCCAAAATGGGCAGGCGTCCCACAAATTCTGGAATAAGACCGAATTTGATCAAATCCTCTGTTTCCGCCATTTTAAGCAGGTCGCTGGTTGAACGATCCTGCTGGCTGACGATATTGGCGCCAAAGCCCATCATGTGGGAGCCTGTCCTGCGTTCAATGATATTGTCCAGGCCAGTAAACGTACCTCCACAGATAAACAAAATATTGCTGGTATCAACCTTGACAAAATCCTGTTGAGGGTGCTTTCTGCCGCCCTTTGGCGGAACGCTTGCCAGGGTGCCTTCAATGATTTTCAGCAAAGCCTGCTGAACGCCTTCCCCCGAAACGTCACGGGTAATGGAGGGGTTATCGGACATCATGGCTATCTTGTCGATTTCATCTATGTAGACAATGCCGCGCTGGGCCTTTTCCACATCATAATCGGCATTCTGCAGAAGCGCCAGGATGATGTTCTCCACGTCTTCGCCCACATAGCCCGCCTCGGTGAGGCTTGTGGCATCAGCAATTGTAAAGGGGACATTTAAAAATCTGGCCAGGGTCTGTGCCAGAAGCGTCTTGCCGCAGCCGGTAGGCCCGATTAACAGAATATTGCTTTTGTGAAGTTCCACGTCATCCGTGGCCAGTTTCGAGTCCAGGCGCTTGTAATGATTATGGACCGCCACGGACAGAACTTTTTTGGCATGATCCTGCTGGATTACGTACTCATCAAGCTGGTTTTTGATGTCAGCGGGCGTGAGGATACGATCGGCAATATCGATATCCTTTATGTTTTCCTCTTCAATAATCTCGCTGCACAGCTGGATGCACTCATCGCAGATGTAAACCGCAGGGCCGGCGATCAGTTTTTTGACTTCCTGCTGGTTTTTCCCGCAAAATGAGCAGAAGAGGTTGTCGTTTCCTTCTCCGCCCTTGTATGATGACATGTGGTGCCTCCTTAATCACTTATTTTATCGAGATCATCACGGTTGTTCATCACATGATCTATGATCCCGTATTGGCTTGCTTCCAGACCGCTCATGAAAAAATCACGGTCCGTGTCTTTTTCGATCTTGGACAGTTCCTGCTTGGTGTGAAAGGCAATAATTTCGTTTAGCCGTAATCTGAGGCGAATAATTTCTTCGGCCTGGATTTTGATATCCGCGGCCTGGCCCTGAACACCGCCCATGGGCTGATGGATCAGTATGCGCGAGTTGGGCAGGGAATATCTTTTGCCATCTGCCCCGGCTGCAAGCAGTACGGCTCCCATCGAAGCTGCCTGGCCAATGCACACCGTTGCAATCTGGGGCTTTATATACTGCATTGTGTCATAGACAGCCAGGCCAGCTGTCACGGATCCGCCCGGAGAATTGATATAAAAATTTATATCCTTGTCAGGATCTTCGGATTCCAGAAACAGCAGCTGGGCTATGAGCAGGTTTGCGATTTCATCGTTTATCTGTGTGCCCAGAAATACTATCCGGTCTTTTAACAGACGGGAGTAGATATCGTAGGCTCTTTCGCCTTTGCTGGTTTGTTCGATGACCATGGGTATTAACGCCAAGGTGAATGCCTCCTTGTAAACTGTTTAAGCTCCGTAAACGGCTGTGGTTTTAAACCCGTATTTGTTTTTGCATATATCGAGGACGCTGCCGGCGTTATTCGGATTTTTCAGTGGTTTCAGCTTCCGGCTCGATTTCTTCGACGTTTGCATTTCTAATTATAAGATCGATGGCTTGTTTTTCAAGTAGAGCGTGCTTAAAACCATCAAGGCGTTCCGGGTTTTGCTGGTAGTAGCTTTTTATCATGTCCACCTTCTGACCCGTGGCCTGGGCGATTTTTTCATATTCCGGCTCCAGCTGCTCATCGGAGATTTCGATATTTTCCTGCTCGATAATTTTGTTTAAAAGCAGATGCCGCCTGACCTGCTGTTCGGCCACTTCGTGGTACTGGGCCTCCATATGCTCACGGGTGAGTCCAAGCTGCTCCATGGATATGCCGCTTTGGGTAAATTTCATTTCGGCATCCCGTATTATTTCATCCATCTCGTATTTAACCATTACTTCCGGAATATCAAATTTTTCCGTAAGGAGGTGTTCAAAGATTTGTTCTTGGAGTTCCTGGTCAGTGCGTTTCTGGTAGCCTTGATCAAGATTGTTTCGGATTTCGGCCTGAAGATCGGCCAGGGTTTCATATTCGCCGAAATTTTTAGCAAATTCATCATCCACAGGCGGAAGAATTTCCTGACGCAGCTCCTTTAATACTACGTGGTAGGTGATTTCATTTCCTGCCAGTTCAGGTTTATGATAATCATCGGGGAACTTGACCGTAATTTCTTTTTCTTCACCCGGCTGCATGCCGACAATGGCATTGTCGAATTCTTCAGGGAATCCTGAGGCGCCTATCTTAAGAGTATCATCGGTTGTCAGTTCCGCCGCCTCAACCGGCTGCCCGTCCCTGAAACCCTGATGATCTATTACAACATAGTCTTCCTGGACTACGGGACGAGTTTCTTCCACGGGCTCATATTTTGCAAGATGCTTGCGAAGCCGCTCTATCTGGGCCTCAATTTCACTTTCTTCAACCCGGTACATTGTTTTTTTAAGGTTCAGCCCCCTGAATTCAACTTCAGGCAGCTCGGGTTTGAGTTCAACCGTGGCCGAGTATTTGTATACGTTTTCCGGGTCAAGGTCCGGGGTGTCGACTTCCGGGGTGTCGATCACATTTAAGTCCGTTTCCTTGACTGCTTCCGGAAATGATTCCTGGACCAAAGTAGAGACCACATCTGCGTGCACATCCTTTTGAAAATGGCGTTCCAGAACAGATCTGGGGGTTTTCCCGGGGCGGTAGCCTTTTAGCCTGGCGGATTTTTTTAGTTGCTTATAGGCTTCATCGAGTTTATCTGTGACCTGCTCCCTGGGGATTTCAACATGGATCTTTTTTTTGACACTGTTTACATCTTCAATTTTTACCTGCATGATGTTCCTTTCAAGCCGCATGGGTCTGAGATTTTATCCCTGCTTTTGCCGCAGGGAAAAAAGTGGTTGCATTGGTGCGAGAGGGGAGACTCGAACTCCCATTCTTTTTCAAGAGCTGGATCCTAAGTCCAGTGCGTCTACCAGTTCCGCCACTCTCGCAAACGAATTTTTCTTTATTTTCAGCGTTGGTTTCGGTAAATAGGGTCGATGGCCTGTTTCGGTGCCCAGCAGGGTTCCAAAACGGGCAAACAGGATATGGCAGGCACCAACTATCTGAGATTATAGCAAAAATATAATATGTATCGTGCTAAAATAATATTAATTGATCATAGTGTCAAGGAAAATTAAGATGCGGAAACATCTAACAATCAATAAATGTTGCAGCTTACACCGCCACGGATTGTTGATGCTGATCGCAGTTATTGTCGTTTGCCTGTGCCTTGCCGGTTTTGAAGGCCGCAGGGCTTTTGCAGATTCCTCAGCATTGCCGGTGATTATTATCGATCCCGGCCACGGGGGCAGTGACAGGGGAGCTGCAGGTCCGGGCGGGCTGCCCGAAAAACAGGTTTGTCTGGATCTGGCCCGCAGGCTTCAAGGCATTGTTGGCCAAAAGGCTCGTGTGGTGATGACCCGGTCGGAGGACTATGGTGTTTCCCTTGTTCAAAGGGCGTCTTTGGCCAATCACAACCAGGGGGACTTGTTTATAAGCCTTCACACAGGTGCCGGCTTTACCAGGACGATAAACGGACACAGCATTTATTATGATTTGCCGCCAGACAGGGATCCAGGGCAGGGATCATCGGCAGGGGGAAAGGATTTGCTGCCCCTGCAATGGGACTGTGTGCAGCATGGGCACGCAATGTCATCAGCAAGGCTTGCGCAAAGCCTTCGTGCAAGCCTTGCGCAGATAAGCATGCCTTCAGCAGAGCCGGATGTGTTTCAGGCTCCCATGGTTTTGCTCCACGGCCTGGACATGCCTGCTGTAATTTATGAAGCAGGATATCTGACCCATCCAACCATGGAAAAAAGATTTGAAGATGCCCAATATCTGGACTCTCTTGCACAAGCCCTGGCAGCAGGAATTTTTGACTTTATTCAAAACTGACGGCTTCGTAAAAAGATCAATATCTGCGTTATGCGCAATTTCTCAGAATTTCGCGTACGGCTAAGTACGCTGCATTCTTCGAAAT
>JAABTZ010000225.1 GCA_011389605.1 Desulfobacteraceae bacterium | reverse complement strand
CCTTAAAAGGCTCGGAGGCAGAATTCAGGTCCCAGAAGGAGGTCTGGGTGTAGCCCAGAAAAAATTGCCGGCTCCAGGGATATTTGCGGGCAATGGATTTTTCGGGGTTGAAAAACCTGTATTTCAAGCTGATCTGGAATTTGGTCTCTTCGGGTTCAACGCCTACAAGAAAATACATGGGCTTATATGCCGAGATGTTTTCCAGGTACGGCTGATACAGTGAAAACATTGAATCAATTGTCTGAAAATCTGAATCCCAGGTGTCTTTTGAATCACCAAGCGCGGCGGCTTGCGCATTGACCCTTTCGGGATACATCACAAAGGCCGCAGCCAGAATGACGGCCAGGATCAATAGTTTCCGGTTCATTTGCCGACTCCTGTATAAAAAGGTAAAATTACCCCCTGAATTACCCCCTGTGCCCCCTGCGCTGTCATCTGCATTAAAAACACATTTTTACCAGATTCTCAATCCAAATTACAGGGCATGGCAATCAAACCCTGACTTCCGATACCTGCTTTACTCGAAATTTCTGAATAATTTCACTTACAGCTAACAGACTTGACGCCAATATCTGTTTGATTTTCACACGGAATCGGTTTATTTTTTTCAAAGCATGCGTGAAGCACCACGAAACGGACTTTCAAAAAAAGGAGGAATACGCCATGGGAGGCGTTGCCGGCAAAATGATTCAGGACTCAGCCGGCCCGGCTGTCTGGATTTGCTGAAAAAGGATTGCAGATGTCTTTTCTATTGCCTGTTTTTCTTCTGATCATCGGTTTTCTGCTTTTGATAAAAGGAGCTGATTTCCTGGTGGAAGGTGCCGGATCCATTGCCCGGCGGTATAAGATTTCCGATCTGGTCATCGGCCTTACCGTGGTGTCCTTCGGCACGTCTGCCCCGGAACTGTTTGTAAGCGTAACCGCCAGTTTGGAAGGCAATGCCGGCATTGCCACCGGAAATATCCTGGGCAGCAATATCGCCAATATTCTTCTGATTCTGGGCATATCCTCCCTGGTTTATCCCCTGAGCGTATCCCGGGGCACAGTATGGCGTGAAATCCCCTTTAGCCTGCTTGCTGCCATGGTACTGTGGGTGGCGGCAAATGACAGGATTCTTGACGGATGGGCCTACACGGACATATCCCGTTCTGACGGTCTTATATTTTTGATGTTTTTCGCACTTTTTATTTATTACTCCGCAAGCATTGCCCGCAGCATGACCGGAAACGGGCAGGGCATGCCCATGCAAAGCCGCGGAGCTGCAGCCTCGTTTGCCATGGCAGGCGCCGGGCTTTCCGGCCTTGCTTTGGGCGGCAAATGGATTGTGGATGGTGCCGCACATATTGCCGTCACCTTTGGCATGAGCCAGGAAATGGTAGGCCTGACCATCGTGGCAGTGGGCACATCTCTTCCTGAGCTTGCCACCTCGGTTATGGCTGCCTGGCGCAAAAATGTTGAAATCGCCGTGGGAAACGTTGTGGGCTCAAATATTTTCAATATTTTTTTCGTGCTGGGAGTCAGTTCGGTAATAAAACCCCTTCCCTTCCATGCCGGGGCAAATCTGGATATCGGCATGGTGGTACTTGCAAGCATGATCCTTTTTGGCACCATGTTCACGGGCAAACACCGCAGTTTGGACAGGTGGGAAGGGACCATGCTGCTGGTGCTTTATGCTGCATATCTTGTTTTCGTGGTAATGCGCGGCTGAGTAAAAATCGGGATCCTCGTAAAAAGCCGGTTTTCAGATGGCGCCGTAAAAAGTTCAAGATCAAGACTTGCGCAATTTCAAAGAATACAGCGTACTTATCCGTACGTGAAATTCTTCAGAAATTGCGCGTAACCCAGATATTGGACTTTTTACGGTGCCGTCATAATCTCAACGCTTTGCCGTTGGTATTTACGCCTATGTGCCTATGGACAATCATTCCTCCGGTTTCTTCTCCTTTGACTTAACCCCTATTTTATCAAAAATTTTCTGCTGGATCTGCTCGTTGAAAACATTCCACTTGTGCTCCCGGAACCGGTCATCGCCGCCGCCGTCGCCGGACAAAAATCCTATGGGGATGTGAAACCCTCCGGCCGACATCTTGCCCCCCCCAAAATACTGGCCGCTTGCGTCCTTGCCGAAAACATCCTTTATAAACTGGTCAGGGTCGATGGTGATCCGGTTGGTGCGCATGGAGCCGATCACCGCCTCGTCCCATTTGTCTCCGGTCACAATGCCATAGACAATGGCGGTATGCACGTTTTCTTCCGTGAGCAGAAAATCGGCTGCCTGGGGAATGGCATCCCGGTCCTCGGCCCGCAGATAGCCAACTCCGGCAAAGCAGAAGTTTTCAACAATTTCCCTGCTGCCAAGGGCCTGATGAATGACTTTCATGGTCTGCCTTGACCGGGCCTGGTTCATAATCTGGGAAAGCAGATCCTGATCCCGGTAGCGGGATAAAAATGCCGCTGCATGAAAGTCCTCCTCCCAGGCATTGATAAACCCGTTGGTATCCGTGATGATCCCGTGGGTCAGCGCTGTTGCCATCAGCACATGCTCCTTTTCCGAAGACTTAAGCCCGATGATGCCCTTTTCCAGGTACTGTGAATAGATGGAAGAAGCTGCCCCGATCTTGGGACGAATGTCTGTGAATTCAGCCTTGAGCCGATCCTGGGGCTCGTGGTGATCAATGATGATAACAGATGGCACCCCGGCTTTTTTAAGGGCGTCTGCAAGGCTGCCGGTGGTGGTGCCCTGGTTGTCCACAAACACCGCCCCGTCATAGGATTTCAGATCCATGGAGCCCTCAAAACGTATCAGCCCGATACCCAGAAGCTTTACCAGGGCAATGTTCTGCTGATGGCTGATCCGGCCGCAGTAATAAATGTCTGCTTCAATATCAAAATGCCGGCAGATGATCTGGTGAGCAAAGCCGCAGGCAATGGCGTCAGGATCGGGAAATTCCTGAAGAATGATGGCGTGTTTCTGTCCCTTAAAAGAGCTCAGCACCGTGGCCAGGTCTTGTTGCGCCGGAACATTTCCGGCAGGATTTTCATGCTGATTCTGCATTTTGACATTCTCCGCTGTTATGTATTTTCGGTCCCGGGCTCGCCTGCCTGGTCTTCTTGCTGCCCTCCTTGGTCCTCATCCAGCTCTTCGTTATCGTATCCAAGCCTTACGGCTGTTTCCTTCAGATGCTCGGCAACCGCGGCCATTTTAGCGGCCCTGCGAGCGGCATCAACAGCCTCGTTCTTAGCCTCCACCGAGGCATTGTAAAGCTGTCTGGTATCTTCCGGGTCATCGCCGGCTTCAATTGCCTTGCGCCATGCATCCATTTTTTCCTCTGCTTCCCGGGAGGCTTTTTCCGCCAATTTTTCCGCGGCCCTGCCCTTTTTACGTATATCTTCAAGCCGGTCGAGCACTGCAGCTATTTCACCTGCCTGGCATGCTTCGGGCTCGGCAGAAAGATCAATGTCTTTGGCTGCCAGCACAGCCGCTGTCACCGGAAGCCTTGAAAGCAGTTCGGAAAGAGGACTGCCGAAAAGATCCGTTGGCTGATCTTCCGCAAACTGGAAGGGCAGAAACACCACGGCCGCATCCTTTGAATAGGCAGTCACTGTATCGGCGCCGGCGCTGGCAACTATTTCCGGCTCAGCGCTTATACGGATTTCCTCCAGAGTTTCATTTAAATCCGAAACGGTTTTTCCTGTGGCAAGGGCATCCCCGGTGACATCCAGAACCCTGATTTTGGCTTTTTCCCAACCGGCATTCTGACGCACCATATGGGCAAACAGAATCATGAGCCGGCTTGTGGCATCCCCACGCCACCAGACATCCATGCGGCGATTTTCAGAAGGCATTTTCAGAAGTCTTTCCCATTGAGATTTTTCCGCTGAAAAAAGCACAATGTTGCAGCCCTGGAAAAATGCGGCCTGCAGATACACGCCAAATCTCCTGGAGCGGTGGATAGAAGGACTCGATGCGCTCATGTCCAGCCAGTTAATCATCATGGTGTTGGCCCTCAGGGGACCTATGCCGTAAGCCTGGATAAGGGTTTCCATGATGAGCCGGAAATTTGAGCCTGTCAGAACCAGGGCAAAGACATCCAGTTCCATCTCCCGGATGTCTTTTAACATCTCTTTTTGAGCCTCCTCCCGCTGCTTTCCGATATCGGTGCCCTCAGCCCGCAGCAGAATTCTTACAAGGCTTGCAAACCCGCTTTGGCCCTGTATCCAGTCACCAAACAAAAGAAGGGGTTTGCGCCGTTTGGCATCATCGGAAAATATAAGCAGATCCGGCCTCCAGTCCCTGGGATGCTCCGGATCCTGGGCGGCTTGCAGCAGATGGCCGCGTATCTGCTGAAATCTGTATGACCGCCGGCTGTCGGCCCATCTGGCCGGGCCTGCGGTCCGGGTGAGATACTGGTAAATTGCAAACAAAAACGACAATGCCACAATGCCTGTCACAATATCGATTGCAAACATGACTCCCAGGCACGCCAGACCCCCTGCCAGGCTCAGCCGCTTGTCGTAAAACCTTAACGTGGGCCGGAAAGAAGGACTGGCGGCCCGGGCTTCGTAATAAGTGGCATAGTTTAACAGACCGTATGAAATCAGAAAAAACATGGACACCACAGGCGCCACCACGTTTAAATTGCCCAGGGCAATGGTCAAAAGAGCAATGCCCCCGGAAAGCAGCACACCCCTGCGGGGATTGTTTTCCGGGCCGTGCCCCCTGGCAAAAGGTGCCAGGAACGGAAAGATACGGTCTGAGGAAAGAGACTGAAGTATCCGGGGGGCGCCCATAAACGATGCCATGCCCGAGGAAAGAGTTGCGGAAATCACTCCGGCAAGCACAAGGCCGTCAATGACAGCCACCCTCTTCATGGCGTTGTAGTCTGTTGCCAGAATTTCCCCGGGAAGGGAGCCTGCAAAAACAAATGCGGCGATAAAATATATGACAATAGACAGGCCCACTGCGGCAAATGTTCCGTTAGGCAGGCTTTTTCCAGGGTCTTTGAGGTCGCCCGACATGCTCACTCCCTGGGTAAATCCGGTTACAGCAGGGAAAAAAATGGCAAAAATAATCCAGAAGGAAGGGGCGTTTTCCGCAGCTTTCAGGTTGCCTGCCAGCAGCGCGGTGTCCCATCGAAGAGCCCCGCCCACGAAAAACGAGGCAATTGCGGCAAAAAGAATAAGCATGATCAGGGTCTGGAACCGTGCGGCCCAGTCCGCACCCAGCCAGGCAAAAAAAAACAGAATCAGCACAGCGCCTGCGGCAACCAGCTGCGGCAGCCCTTTTACGGAAAACGGCATCAGCACTGCCAGCACTTCCCCGAAGCCTATACTGTAGAAGGCAATGGAAACCGACTGGGCAAGAAACAATACAATGCCTATGGCCCCTCCGAACTCCAGGCCCAGGGTCCGGGAAATCAGATAATAATCACCACCGCCCTTTACCTTGAGATTGGTTGCAATGGCGGCCAGTGAAACAGAGGTCAGCACGCTGATCAGGTTTGCAAGGCCGATGATGACAAGCGCCCAGAGCAAACCTGCGCTTCCAACAACATAGCCCAAACGGAGAAAGAGGATTATGCCCAGAATGGTAAGTATGCTCGGGGTAAAAACCCCTGAAAAGGTTCCCAGGGTTTTGCCGCTGCTTCTGCCCGAAGAAGGGTTCATAAACGGTGTCTGCCTTGTCAACAGGGTACAGAACAAAAAAACTACTACCTAAACTGAGCGTTTCAGATTTTTAAAAGCAATTAATTTTAAAGGATAACATCAATTTATATTTTAAAAATCTAAAACCCTCCGGGATTTCCAATTTCACCGCATC
>JAABTZ010000224.1 GCA_011389605.1 Desulfobacteraceae bacterium | reverse complement strand
ATCCCGTATTTTTTCGCCCTGCTCACAGCCGGAATTCCCATTATTATTTTGGAGTTTGGCGTGGGGCATAAATACAAAGGCTCCGCGCCTCTGACTTTTTTCAATATTTTTAAAAAATGGGAATGGCTTGGCTGGTGGCAGGCCATGATCGCTTTTGTCATAAGCATTTATTATGTGGTAGTCATTGCATGGGCTCTTAACTATGCCCTTCTGGCCCTTAACGTGGGCTGGGGCAGCAGTCCGGAGATATTTTTCTTTGAAAAATTTCTGACTTTGAGCTCAGGGCCCATGGAACCTGGAACAATTGTATGGCCTGTGTTTCTGGCGGCAGTTGTCATATGGCTGGTGACCTGGATCGTATTGTTCAGTGGAGTCAGACGCGGTATAGAACTGGCCAACAAAATTTTCATGCCACTTCTTTTTCTCCTTGTTTTGATCATGCTTGTAAGGGCCGTGACCCTGGAGGGTGCAGCCGAGGGCATAAACTGGTTGTTCAGGCCCGACTTCAGCGCTGTTTTTGACTATAAGGTCTGGACGGCCGCTTATGGTCAGATTTTTTTCACCCTCAGCGTATGCTTTGCCATTATGATCGCCTATTCAAGCTATCTTCCCGCAAAGTCGGACATCGCAAACAACGGCATGATTACCGCTTTTATCAATTGCGGCTTTAGCCTGCTTGCCGGAATTATGGTGTTTGGTATTCTGGGTTACATGGCAGGCAAGCAGGGTGTGGAGCTGCAGGAAGTTGTCAGCCAGGGTGTGGGAATGGCCTTTGTAACCATTCCCGAGGCGATTAATCTTTTGCCTGCGGCCAGATTTTTCGGTTTCCTTTTCTTCATGTCCCTGGTTTTTGCAGGCCTCAGTTCGCTTGTATCAATCTCAGAGGCCTGCTGCTCTTCCTTGATTGATAAATTCGGCTGGAACAGAAAACCCACTGCCAGCATACTATGTCTTGTAAGTTTTTTGCTCAGCCTGATTTTTATGACCCAGGGAGGCCTTTTTTTCCTCGATATTACGGACCACTTCATTAATAATTTCGGAATTGTTTTTGCGGGTCTGGTGGAAGTGATTTTGCTGTCATGGTTTTTCAGCCTCGACACGGTTCGCGAGCACGTAAATTCCATGTCTGATTTTGCCGTGGGATCCTGGTGGAATTTCTGCATTAAGATTGTCACGCCCATTGTTTTAGGCTATATGGCGGTGGCAAATCTGGTGGGTGATATCAGGCATAATTATGAAGGCTATCCTGGCAGCGCACTGGTTATTTTTGGATGGGGCGCTGCAGCAGGCGTGTTTCTTTTAAGCTTTTTGCTGCAGTCCATGAAAAGCCGCTGGCCGGAAAAAGTACCCGATCACCTGGAAAAAAGGGGGGGGAACAGATGAGTGCGGGATCAATTGTCATGATGTGTCTTGGCCTGGCCGTGACCTGGGGCGGGGCTTTTGCATGTATTGTTAAAGCCATTAAAAAAAGGGACGTTTAGATCCGGTATCGAAATTCCATCTGTATTTCGGGCTTATGTTTTGCTTCCGGGTGCTGGATCTTTAAATGAGCGCATGGCCGACAGAAAATCAGGAAAATGCCTTAGCATGTACCAGAGGCTGTGGCGGTGCTCCCATAATCTCCGGTTAAACTTCTTCCGCCATTGGGGATCAGAGTAAAAACGTTTTACGTGAGCATTGTACAGGTGGTCCAGGGTTTGCTTTGAGTCGATTTGCCTGGGTATGAAAACAAAATTAAGGCAGTTCATTTTCCGCCAGTCTTCATCGAGTGTGCCTTCATCAAAAATCGTCTTCCATGCGGGCGCACCGTAAAAGGGGGTAAATTTTGACATGTTCATATCATCAAGGCCCAGGGATATGACAAAGTCACTTGTTTTTTTGATCGATTCAACTGTTTCGCCGGGCAATCCCATCATAAACAATCCCTTGGCGCGCAATCCGGCAGCCTGGATCCGGCGCACGGTATCTTTGACCTGTTCGAGGTAAACTCCTGGTTTGTGGATTTCCATGAGGTCGGCATCACCTGTTTCAATTCCCAGGGAAACCATGAGGCAACCTGCAGCTTTAAGCATCTTAAGAAGCTCATCATCTGCATGACCAACCCGTACCGCACAATTAAACTGCACACCAATGGGTTTTGAGATCAGCAGGGTGCATAATTGTTCAATGCGGCCCCGCCGAAGGGTAAAGAGGTCGTCATAAATGTTTAGATGACGAATCCCAAAGCGCGACCGCATATATCGCATATGGTTGTAGATGTATCCTGCGGAGTTATAGCGGAAGTGATTTTTAAAGACCGAGCGGTCGCAGTATGAGCATTGATAGGGACAGCCCCGGCTGGTGACCATTGTGGCGCCAGGTGCCTGGATATAGCTGAATAATGGTAGATTATAGCCCCTGGGAAATCCTGTAAGCTTTTCATAAGCCGGAAAAGGCAGCTGGTCAAGGTCGGCAATATAGTCGCGGGCCTGGTTGGTTACCGCCCGGCCGTTGTCCCGCCAGATAAGGCCCGTGATATCTGCAGGAGCGGCTCCGTCAGCCAGCTGTCCAAGGGTTTTCTCGCCTTCTCCCATGCAAAGGCAGTCAATGTCTTTAAAGTCCTTGAGCAGTCCTGCGCCGATTGCAGATATATGTACACCGCCAAAAACTGTCTTAACCCCGGGGTCCAGCTCCTTGATCCGGGCAGCCATGTCATAGCCGTCTAAAAACCCAGAGGTGGTTGCGGAAAATCCAACCAGATCTGGTTTGTGGCTTAAAATCAGGCGCGTGTTGGCTTCCGTGCCCTGCAATGCCGCCGGGCCCAGGCAGTCCTGCACATAAACACTGTGTCCTGCTTCCTGCAGACAGGCAGCCATGGAAAGCAGGCCAAGGGGTGCCATGCGGTTGGCTGTTGCGCTTACATCTTTTCTGCCGGGCATCCAGTTGGATCCTGCCGGGTGTACAAGAACAATACGCATATTTTGCTCCTCAGGTGATAAGATCTGTTTTGCTTCAGCCGGCCATGCCCGGCCGGTGACCTCGGTCGGGATGTGCGATTTTAATCAGCACCAATGCAAGTATAATAGCCGGTATGCCTGCTGCCGCAGTTATTAGAAAAAAGCCTGTCCAGCCCGTCTGTTCTGCAAGCAGGCCCGTAAATCCCCCTGCAAATTGTCCCGGAAGGGTCATCAGGGAGCTTAACAGGGCATATTGGGTGGCTGTGTAGGCCGTGTTTGTAAGGCTTGAAAGATAGGCCAGGAAAACTGAAATTGCAAGACCGCCTGTAATGTTGTCTGCAATGATGGCAAACACAAGGCCGTAGATTTCCGGTCCGATTGTAGCAAGCCAGGCAAAAGTAAGATTGGTTGCCGGTGCCATAAAAGAGGTGAAAAGCAGCATAATCCCGATGCCGAAACGCGCCACCAGAAGTCCGCCCATGGCCGCGCCAAAAAGAGTCATGGCAAGGCCGAAGGCTGCGGCAATGTTTGCGATCTCCGTTTTTGTAAAGCCAAGATCAAGATAAAACGGATTGGCCATTACACCCATGAAAATGTCACTGATCCGGAAAAGTGCAACAAAAAGCAGTATGGCTGCAGAGGCTTTGCCGTGGCGTTTGAAAAAATCCGCAAAGGGACATATAACTGCGCTGATAAACCAGGCGGTTATATGGCGTTTAATCCCGCTGTCACGGGTTTCTGACAGATAGCGGGTCAGGCTTTCCTCAAGCTCTGCTGTCTGATTGTTTATGAATACTTCGGGCTCGCCGGTGATAAGAGTCGTAATGATTCCCGTGCACATAAACAGACCCATTGCACCATAGGCGAGCGACCAGTTGCCAACGGCTGCGATATGCAGGGCCCCGGCGCCGGCTGCAAGCAGGGCTATGCGATAACCGGTGACATAGGTGGCGGCCATGGCAGCCTGGCGATGTTGGGCAACTGCTTCAACCCGGTAGGCGTCAATTGCCACATCCTGGGTGGCCGAGCCAAAGGCGGCAACAACGGCCCATACTGCAACCAGCCACAAATGCTGCATGGGATCGGTCAGGGCCATTCCGATCAAGGATATTCCCACTGCCGTCTGGGCGGCAATCATCCAGGCACGGCGGCGGCCCAGAATGCGGGTAAGCCAGGGCAAAGGTATACGATCCACAACCGGGGCCCATAAAACCTTTATGGAATGTGCTATTCCAACCCAGCTTAAAAACCCGATGGCCGCCAGTTCAACACCCAGATCACGAAGCCATGCCGTAAATGTCCCTCCAACCAGCAGCAGGGGCAGGCCTGCTGAAAAGCCGAAAAACAGCATTCCAATGACCCGGGGATGCAGATAGACCCGCCAGTTTTCATAGCCGGTTTTTGTTTTTCCGGGTTTAAACATCAGGTATTTTTAATTAAATTGACACAGAAGTTATAGTTTGCCATACCTTTGGCGTAAATAAGGCTGACGGCTTTGTAAGAAGCCCAATATCTGCGTTACGCGCGATTTTTGAAGAATTTCACGTACGGTTAAGTACGCTGCATTCTTCAAAATCGCCCAAGCCTTGATTTTGAACTTTTTAAAAAGCCGTCTAAAAGCGACTTATTACGAGTGTATCAAGGACAGCTGCCGCAGCCCGGGGCTGGTTGGTTTTACATGAATCTGAAAATCCCGCAGTTTAAGATGAAGTAACATGCTAATAATGGATATAACATGAGTGTGCAATCAAAAAAGACATTTGCTGCTGTTGATTATAACGGGTGCAGTCCCAAAAAATGCAGCCCTGACAATGGAGTGTGTGCGGCTGTGTCCGCATGCAGCCACAAGGTTTTAATTCAGATTGACGGTGCCTTTGAACCACCTGTAATTTTTCATGACATGTGCATGGGCTGCTGGGATTGCATTGAGGCATGCCCCCTGGGTGCCATTGGGATAAAGCATATTGCATGAAACTTAAAACTGATGGAACCGTAAAAAGTTCAGTATCTGCGTTACGCGCGATTTTTGAAGAATTTCACGTACGGTTAAGTACGCTGCATTCTTCAAAATCGCGCAAGCCTTGATCTTGAACTTTTTACGGCGCCATCTGAAAACCGAGTTTTTACGAGAGCATCAACACTGCCTGTAAAAAAGTTTTTTTACAGGCTCATAAAGATATTGGACGAAAAAATTTCCGACTCTGCAATTGCAGATGACAGATTGAGGATATCGGCATCCATTGGCCGGTCTTCAATAGTGGGCCCGGCAATTTCCCGTATAGTGGCGGCAATGCGGGCAAGGTGCGGCCGATAGTCGAGTTTGCCCCGTATTTCACATGCCTGTATTCCGGCAAGCAAGCATACTGCAACGGTTTTTTCCGCAAGAGAGCAGACACGCCGTGCATCCCGGGCCGCAATGGTGCCCATGCTGACCTTGTCCTGGTTGTGCGATTCGGTTGATCGGGAAAAGGAGGCAGCTGGCATTGTTTGTTTAAGGGCCTCTGCGGCAAGGGCTGATGCAGTAATGGACATGGCCTTGAACCCGTGGTGAAATGGTTGTTCTGATTCTTCAACCCTCACCAGGTCAGATGGCAGCCCCCGGTTGACATTGGCATCCACCATGAGCGCCACCTGCCGGTCTGCCATGTCTGCCACTGAAGCCAGGGAGCTTTTAAGCCCGTCCATGGCAAATGCCACGTGCCCGCCGTAAAAGTTGCCCCCCATTAGTACGGTGCCGGTCTCGGGATCAAATAAGGGATTGTCATTTGCGCTGTTTGCCTCGATTTTTATCCAGTTTTCAATCCATTGCAATGCGTCTGTCAGCACGCCTAGAACCTGGGGGGCGCATCGGACCGAATACGGGTCCTGAAGGGTTTCGGGCCCTGATGCTGAAAAATTTTCCGCCGGTGTCTC
>JAABTZ010000223.1 GCA_011389605.1 Desulfobacteraceae bacterium | reverse complement strand
ATGCCGCGAGCATAACAGCAAGCAGTCTGCGTGTAATAGTTTTGCTGAAAGCTTTCATTTTTTCTCCTCTTATCATTTTTTTTCTTTTCCCGACCCGAAAGCAGGGTCTTTTGCTTTGGCGCCAAAGCGCCGGAACAATTCACACAGTTAATTCTGCCTTTGCGTTTTTAAGAAAAGCGGATCACCCCCTTTCCTGTCCTGAAACTCTGGTACCCCGAGGCTTGAGATATATGGGGTATTTTTGGGCACCTGTTTTCAAACCCTTACGAACATTGTTTTTAATTAAAAACATCAAGCACTGTTCTGGTGCCGATTGTGAAAAGTTATCACCACTTAAAACAAAATAAAATACGACCAAAGTATGAAAAAAGTATTATTTTCAGTAAGAAAGGATGAATAATTATGTACCGGCAGCCGCTGCTTCTCATCCTGGTTTGTTGCCTTTTACATCGGAAAGTACTATGATCTGCACCCTTATGTGGACCATCTGGCAGGATCTTGATCTGGAAAAGGATTACTTCAGAAAACATGCAAAACGATATAATTATCCCGGCAATTGCAAATGAACTAAAAATCTCCCCTGCCCAGGCCGCGGCCACTGCCGAGCTTCTTGATCAGGGTGCAAGCATCCCGTTTGTTGCAAGATACCGCAAGGAAGCGACCGGAAGCCTGGATGAGGTCCTGGTTACCGCTGTCCGGGACAGGATTCTTCAGTTGCGCGAACTTGCAGCCCGTAAGGAAACAGTTTTAAACTCCCTGGAAAAAAACGGGCACATTACAGACAAACTCCGGAAGCGTCTAACGGAAGCCCGCAATCTTGCAGAAG
The DNA here is from genome assembly GCA_011389605.1 of Desulfobacteraceae bacterium. Classification (GTDB taxonomy): domain Bacteria; phylum Desulfobacterota; class Desulfobacteria; order Desulfobacterales; family Desulfosalsimonadaceae; genus Desulfosalsimonas. Next base: position 5,023 of record JAABTZ010000223.1, on the reverse strand, counting down.
TTGAAGACATATACCTGCCTTATAAGCCCAAGCGTCGAACCAAGGCAGCCATAGCCCGTGAAAAGGGACTGGAGCCTCTGGCGCTTGAGATATTTGAGCAGAAAGGAATGGATGTTCAAGCTGCGGCCCAATCTTTTGCTGATCCGGAAAAAGGTGTTTTATCCGTAAAAGAAGCCCTGGCCGGAGCAAGAGATATTATCGCTGAACTTATAAATGAAAACGAGGAGGCCCGGGCAGCTCTGAGGGATCTGTTTTTAAAAAAAGCGATAATAAAAAGCCGGGTTGTATCAGGCATGGAGGTAAAAGGTGCAAAATACAGGGATTATTTTGACTGGGAGGAACCGGTCTTATCGGTTGCCTCCCACAGGATGCTTGCAATCCGCCGGGGGGAGGCAGAAGACATACTTTCCATGCGCATCGTCCCGGATGCAGACCAGGCTGTTTCAATACTTGATCAGATCTTTGTCAAGGGTGACCGGGAAGATGCTGCCCAGGTCCGGCTTGCAGTTGCAGACAGCTACAAGCGCCTGCTCTCCAGTGCCATGGAAACCGAAGCCAGGATATATGCCAAGCAGAAGGCTGATGAAAAGGCCATACGGATTTTTGCCGACAACCTGCGGCAGGTTCTTCTGACTCCGCCTCTTGGGGCAAAACGGGTGATGGGCATCGATCCCGGATACCGCACCGGATGCAAGGTGGTCTGCATAGACAGGCAGGGCAAGCTCCTGCACCATGCCACCATTTACCCGCACACAGGAAATGACCAGGAGCACAAGGAAGACGAAAAGATAAAGCGGCTGTGCGATGAATATCAAATCGAGGCCGTGGCCGTGGGAAACGGAACCGCCGGCAGGGAAACTGAATCTTTTGTGCGAAAAATCGATTTTGGCCGGCCCGTGACCATTGTGATGGTAAATGAAAGCGGAGCATCGATTTATTCAGCTTCAGAAACAGCCAGACAGGAGTTTCCGGACCTGGACCTGACCGTACGAGGGGCTGTATCCATCGCCCGGAGGCTCATGGATCCCCTGGCAGAACTGGTGAAAATCGATCCAAAATCCATTGGTGTGGGCCAGTACCAGCATGACGTGGATCAGCGCGCTTTAAAAAAGGCCTTGGATGATGTTGTCACCAGTTGTGTCAATGCGGTGGGAGTGGATGTAAACCGGGCCAGTACAGAGCTTTTGACTTATGTGTCAGGGTTAAATACAAGTATTGCCGGAAACATCATGGCATACCGCAATGAAAACGGTCCGTTTACAGATAGGCGCCAGTTTAAAAAGGTACCCAGGCTGGGACCGAAAACCTTTGAGCAGTGCGCTGGTTTTCTGCGTATCACAGGCGGCAGAAACCCTCTGGATGCAAGCGCCGTGCACCCGGAAAGTTATTCCGTGGTGGATGCCATGGCAAAGGATCTTGGAGCAGCGGTTAAAGACCTTGTCAAAAACCCGGATCTGCGGGAAAAAATACAAATTTCCCGCTATATAACAGACACCGTGGGGCTGCCCACATTAAAAGATATCATGGCCGAACTTGCCAGGCCGGGCCGCGATATACGGGAAACATTTGAGACGTTCTCATTTGCCGAGGGCATTGAAAAAATCGGAGACCTGGCCGAAGGCATGACCCTTGCCGGCATTGTTACGAATATCACCGCATTCGGCGCCTTTGTTGATGTCGGAGTTCACCAGGACGGCCTGGTGCACATAAGTCAGCTGGCAGACCGGTTTGTAAAAAACCCCGCAGACGTGGTCTGCATGGGACAAAAGGTCCGGGTCACGGTTTTATCCGTGGACCTGGAACGAAAGCGAATTTCCCTGTCTATGAAAAAGACACAGTAATATTAAAAAGTGGTTTAAATGAAGATTCAACTATTTGTCATTAAAGTTTTTTTTATACTGGCCTGCACCTTAACTATTGCAGCCCCGTCCCTTAGAGCCGAAGACATCAGTACCCTGCTTATGGCCACAACTACAAGCACCGACAACACCGGCCTGCTCGATTACCTGGCCCCGTATTTCACCAAAGCAACAGGTATTGACATCCGCTGGACTGCAGCCGGCACAGGCAAGGCTCTTGCCCTTGGAAAAAGCTGCGATGTTGATGTGCTTCTTGTGCATGCACCGGATGCTGAAAAACAGTTTGTGGCTCATGGATACGGGATAAACCGGCAACAGATCATGTACAATGACTTTATAATCATAGGCCCCGCATCTGATCCGGCCGGAATCATGGGTTTATCAGCAAACATGGCCATGTCTGCATTCAAAAACGGCAAAGCCGGATTTATCAGCCGGGGGGATGATTCAGGCACGCACAAAAAGGAACTCTTTCTCTGGCAGGCTGCAGGACTTCCCAGGCCTGAAAAGGAATCATGGTATATACAGACCGGCCAGGGCATGCTGCCGAGCATAAACATTGCCGCGGAACGCTCCGGATACATCCTGACCGACAGGGGCACCTATTTAAAATATGCCCATGGCAAAAACGAAAACCCCCCGCTTGTTATTCTTGTTCAAGGAGATGAGTCCCTTCGGAATCAATACAGCATAATTGAAATAGACCCGGGGAAATGTCCAAATGTAAAGTCGGATTCGGCAAAATCATTTTCCCAATGGATGGCCGGGGCCGAGGCGCAGCAGCTTATCAACGAGTTTACGCTCATGGGCAGGAAACTTTTTATTCCCAATGCCGGGCAGTAATGAAGGGCAATGCGTCAGTTTAGGTCAGACTAGATGGATTTTTTTCTAAAAGGCATTGTGCAGGCATTTGAACTGCTGTTTTCAGGTGATGCTGAAACATACTCCGCAATTGCGGCAACTGTAACGGTCTCCGGCTATGCCATGGTTGCCAGTCTTACCATGGGCATTCCCCTGGGATTTGCCCTTGGGCATCTGAAATTTCCGGGACGCAGGCAGGCGCGCCTGGTGGTAGACACCATGCTTTCATTGCCCACGGTTTTTATCGGGTTGCTTGTCTACGCAATGCTTTCCCGGCAGGGCCCTCTTGGCCACATGGGACTGCTTTTCACTCTTCCGGGCATTGCCATTGGACAGACCATACTTGCATTGCCCATTGTAATTGCCCTGACCGCATCAGCCGTGGAAGGCATGGATGCCAACCTGCGAACCACACTGCTTTCTCTGGGGGCCGGCCGCCTGCAGCTTGTAACGGGAATAATCCTTGAAGTCAGGCATTCCATCCTGGCTGCCGCCCTAACTGCTTACGGCCGGGTCATGACCGAAGTGGGTATTTCCATGATGGTGGGCGGCAACATCAAATGGCACACCAGAACCATTACCACTGCCATTGCTCTTGAAACCAGCAGGGGAAAATTTGCAACCGGCATCGCCCTTGGCATGGTTCTTCTTCTGATTGCTTTTGCTGTAAGCATAAGCGTATCGTTTTTGAGAAAAAAATAGAACTTAAATTAAAAATAGCTCAGTTTAGGTAAAATCAATGACATTGTACAGGCTTTTGCATATCAGGCACCACTATCATGGCAAGCCCGTGCTTTGCATAGACGACTGGTCGGTTGACAAAAACAGAATAACCGGCCTGTGCGGTCCCAACGGCAGCGGAAAAACCACTTTGCTTAAACTGCTGGGATTCATCGAAGACCCCACACATGGCACTGTCTTGTTTAAGGGCCGGAAACAAAATATCTATTCAGGCCGGGTCCGCAGCAGTGTTACTTTTTTGCCCCAGGAGTCTTTTCTTCTCAGGCGTTCTGTTTATAACAATGTTGCCTATGGCCTAAGGGTCAGGAAAAACAAAGGGAATGAAGCCGCCAGGGTAAACCAGGCTTTGTCACTTGTGGGACTTGAGCCGGAAGAATTTGCCCCAAGGCCGTGGTATGCATTGTCCGGCGGCGAGGCCAGGCGCGTTGCCTTAGCCGCCCGCCTGGCTTTGCGTCCCGGGGTACTTCTGCTCGATGAGCCAACCGCCAGCGTGGATGCAGCCAGTGCACATCTGATAAAGGAAGCCGCCGTTTACGCACATAGACGATGGAATACGACTTTGATCATTTCCAGCCACGATCTGCTTTGGCTCAGAGATATCTGTCAGGATATGCTCCATTTGTTTTCCGGCAAAATCTTTGGCAGCGGCAGAAAGACAATTATATTCGGGCCGTGGCAAAAGACAGAACCCGGCCTGGCATACCGGATCCTGAGTGACGGACAGTTATTTAAAGCCGGCCGGGCCCCTGAGGACCTGAGAAATGCAGCAGCAGTTTTGGACCCGGAGGATTTGTCACTTCATATATCAGCCCAAGATGTGCCCGCAGAAAAAACCGCCCTTGAGTGCCGCCTGATTCAACTGGCCCTGGAACAGCAAAGCGGCCGCATTCAGGCGTCTGTTTTTGCGGGCCAGACGGAATTTTGCATTTACCTTGATGCCAAAACCTTGTCAGGCCGGGGCTTTGAGCCTGGAAAGCGGGTCTGGCTGGCCTACAGGCCTGACAGAGTAAAATGGCATGACGCATGACAAATATTTTCAAACCTAAACTGAAACACTCAACTTATGTTTGAACCTGCTGCTTCCATTTCCCGGGAAATCTTATTAATAGCTCCTGTTGTCGCCTGTTTGAAATGATTTGTCTGTTTTTTTGAAAATTCGGTAAAATCGATCAGTTCCAGATCCCTGATCACGTTTAGGTAGTGAAGAACGGTTTTTTCCGACATTTCATAAAACCGCTCCTTGCGTGCCTTCTCGTCGTGCAATTCATAAACAGGTGCAATAGAGTTACGGATCATGCCGTCATTTTCCCTAAGCCTTCTTTCAAACACATGGTAGATCAAAGTAAATATGACATCCACCGGGTTGCTTTTAATCAGCGACGGCGTATGAAAAAATGAAAAATCGGTCTGCACGGCAATGTCGCCTTTGCCTGTGTCTATCACACGCTCAAACCAGTTGACTGTATAGCGTCGGTAATCGTTGTTGCTCCACTTGCCCTTTTCCCACATGTGGGTCCTGATTATCTGGCTGATACTGTCCATGCATTCCCTGTGGTCCTTGA
>JAABTZ010000222.1 GCA_011389605.1 Desulfobacteraceae bacterium | reverse complement strand
AGGATTCCGATTGTCCCCAAATAGAGCAGGGTCGGACGATTCAGGAGCCATCGTTTAAGCCCGGCCCCTGCGCCTGGCTTAAATCCCAGTTGTGCTTCGAGCCGGGCGCGCCCCGCGTCTACGAGATAATAACCGACATGACCGTAGTGATCTGCTCCGAATGGATTTTTCATGCCACCTTGCTGCGCCAGGCGCACCGCCTCCCGGGCCACCTCGGTTTCGCTGTAGGCAATTTTTTCCGCAAGCGTTTCAACGGCTTTGCGGTAACTGTCCCTGGATTCAAAATCCATGATACCGTAAGCATTTGACGGATCCTGCCTCAGGATCTGCTCCACAATGCAAACCTGTTCAAAAAAATCTTTCCAATCCTGGGTCTCCAGGTTGCGCAGGCTCTGAATCGAAAGGGCCACCATGGACTCGTCGGAAATTGCTTCCAGGCCGGGCAGGACTTCCGGGACAAGGTCCTGGCCAGTTTCCCGGGGCTCCAGTAGATTTCCCGCCGCCCGGGTGAGATAGTCGAGAACACCCAGCCGCAGCATCACCGGAAGCGCCCAGAGTTCACCGATGCCTAAAATCGTGGATTGCTGATAAGTCGAGACAAATTCCTTTAAGCCACCTGTTTTCAGATCCGCCTGACATGCCTGGATGGCTTCCAGGGCGACCCCGTAGATGCGGGGTTTGTCCCGGAGCGCGGAGGTTTTGAGCTTGGGCAGCTGGCGGTAGAATTGTACCGGCATATCCTCCTGGACATTGCGCCAGGCTTCCTGGATGATATGAAAGTTGTCTAAAAGCCATTCAGATGCAGGAGACTGGATAAACTCCTTTTCCACCTGCCGGGCAAAATGCCGGTAGGCTTTCCAGAGCACTCTTTTTTGTACGTGTAAGCGATTTTTGAGCCAGGCTGGACTGCCTGTCATGCCGGTGACGTTGCGGGTCAGCATCCTAATGGCCCTTTTTTTCAGCAGCCGCTGCTTCCGCCTCGGTCGGCTCTATTTTGTCGCGGGGGAAATCCTGCACGAGAAGCAGCGGTGTGGTACCATAGGCGATAAAGGTATGTGCGATGCTGCCAAAGGTCCATCTCGATTTTCCGGAATAACCGTGGGCGCTTAAGACCACCAGATCCGCATTTTGCTCCTGCACCAGTTCATGGAGCCTGAGGGCTGCATCGTCGGATGTTTCCACAAGGGTCCGGGCCTCAACAGGCAAACGCGGCAGAACCGTCTCAAAATGTTTTCCCATCTCCTCGCGGTTGCGCTCCACCAAGCGGTTTACCAGTTGCGCATCTTCCTGGGTCAGTTGGGTCCAGCGCGGCACTTCAGGCATGTTCACCACATGGGCCAGCATGAGTCCCGAATTGTGGGCCTGGGCCAGGGTGGCTGCCGGGGGCAGGGCAATTTCTGATCTTTTCGAACCATCGAGGGGGACCAGTATCCTGTTGAAGCGAAACGGCCCGGATGGATCTTTTTCCCCACAGTAATGATGTGCCCGGACGATCATGATGGAGATGCGTGCTCGCAGGATAATTTTCTGAAACACGCTGCCGGCGGACCATCCGCTCAGCCCGCTTTTGCCGTGACTGCTGACCACCATCAGATCTATGCTTTTTTCCTGGATTGCTTCTATGATGCGCTGGGCCGGATGGCCCTCCTTTAGCAGCAAATCGGCCTTGATGCCCTCAGCCTCAAACCGGGACCCCAATTCCGCCAGGTAGGTGTTGGCTTCCCTTTTATACATGCTCCATTCCAGAGGATCTATGGGCTGCAAACACTCTGTGTTTTGCGCTTTTTCCAGAACCCGCAGCAGCGTGACGCTTGCTCCGAACGCTCTGGCAAATGCCACTGCGCAGGAAACGGAGCATTCGGCCAGACCTGAGCCGTCCAGCGGGATGAGGATGTGGCGAAACATGGCCCTTCTCCTTATTTGGTTGTTCCCCTATTTATGAAGAAAGCCCAATATCAGGCGTTGTGCTTCATCCCCCGGGATTTTGCGAGCCTTGATCCTGGACTTCTTACCTTGCCGTCAAAATTGGTTTGTAGCTGATATGTGCTTAATTCAGGTTGTAACAAAAAGTATAACGACTCGTTTTAGCTTGTCGGTAGGGTTATATCAGATTCTTTTGTAAGACAAAGTCCTACACTTTAAAGATCACGTTAAATTGCACCCAGTTATTCCTGTAACAATTTGTTTTATTTAGCAAATCAGACGGTGTTGGTATGCCCGGGGCTCCGGGATTTTTATCCGGCCCAAGTTTGCCGACAAAAGTAAAGATGAATATACTTTATTAAGAGATAAGTAATGACACACTCGTAAAAAGTCGGTTTTCAGATGGTGCAATCAAGTAATAGAAGACAAACAAACAAAACACGGGGCAATGAAATGCCGGCAGCCTTTCCGGAAATTCACAACAGCATCCTGGAGTCGATCCGTGAACCTTTGATCGTGCTTGATCAGGACCTGAAGGTTGTAACGGCCAATAATGTTTTTTCCCAAACCTTTGGCATCAATCCGGATGAGACACAGGGCGTGCTGATATATGAACTGGGAAACCGGCAATGGGATATCCCCGGGTTAAGAAAACTGCTTGAAGACATCCTGCCCCAAAATACCAATTTTGATGACTTTGAGGTGGAGCATAATTTTGAAACCATCGGCCGCAAGATTATGCATCTCAATGCCAGGCGGATATATGGCGGAGACAGCCAAACCCAGTTGATTCTGCTGGTCATCGAGGATGTGACAGAACGGGAATATTACAGAAGACATCTTGAGGAAATGGTTGAACAACGAACCGCTGAACTGAGTGCGGCAAAGCAGGACGCGGAAAAAAACAGACAGGCCGCAGAAGATGCCCTTTTTGAAATCAAAAAACTAAAAGACGGGCTCGAAGCTGAAAGGGCCTATCTCCAGGAAGAAATCAAGCTGGTATATAACCATGAAAACATTGTCGGCAAAAGCGATGCAATCAATTACGTGTTCTACAAGGTTGAACAGATCGCGGACACCGACACAAACGTTTTGATTTTCGGAGAAACAGGCACGGGCAAGGAGCTTGTGGCCAGAGCCATTCACGGCACGAGCCTTCGCAAAAACAGCGCCCTGATAAAAATGAATTGTGCTGCACTGCCGTCCCACCTGATTGAAAGCGAACTTTTCGGTCATGAAAAAGGGGCATTTACAGGTGCGCAGTCAAGACGCCTGGGGCGATTTGAAATAGCAAACAACGCCACGCTGTTTCTCGATGAGATCGGCGAACTTCCCCTGGAACTGCAACCTAAGTTACTCCGTGTAATTGATGACGGTGAGTTTGAGCGCCTGGGCAGCTCGGAGACAAAAAAAGTCGACGTTCGCATCATCGCCGCCACCAACCGGAACCTGGAAGAAGAGGTCAACAAAGGTGAATTCCGGGAAGATCTCTGGTACAGGCTCAATATTTTTCCTGTCACAATGCCGCCCCTGCGCGATCGCATCGACGACATTCCGCTGCTGGTTAATTTTTATGTTGACAGGATTTCAAAGAGACTGGGCAAGGTCATAGAAAAAATCCCTTCAAATGTTATAGACACGCTGCTGCAATACCATTGGCCGGGCAATGTTCGCGAGCTTGAAAATGTTCTCGAACGGGCGGTAATAAACTCTTCAGACCCCAAGCTGCGGCTGGTGGATGAACTGAAAAAGCCGCACAAAGATACGGCACGGACTGACAAGACCCTGGAAAACGTAGAACGTGAATATATTATTCGTGTTCTTGAACAGACAAAGTGGAAAGTAAGCGGGAAAAACAGCGCTGCTGAAATCCTGGGCCCGGACCGCAGTACCCTGCGCGCCCGAATGCGCAAGCTCAATATCGGCAAACCCTGATATTCTATTTACGGTTTCACCTCTTTATCCGCCTATTGCAACAAGCGCACAGATGACTATGGCGGATCTGCCGACAACAGGTTCCGGCTGGCCCGGCAGGTCATCCGTGCGCTGCGCGATGTTATGCCCGAAGACCGGATTTTAACATTCCGCATATCCAACTGGGGTGTTGTGGACATCAAAGTGCCCTTATTTGACAAAGACGACTGGATGTCCATGATCGGCCGGCTGGATCAGGAACCGGTGGATGCCATATCTGTTTCAACTTTAAATTTCAGCGACAGTGCCTTTGACACCGGAAAAACCATGGCCGAACTCACCCGGCAGCAAACGGCAAAGCCGCTGATGATCTGCGGGAGCATCTATCACCGCAAAACCGCTGATGCAGCCCTGAAACATGCTGATATTGTGCTGTCCGGGAAGTCTTTGCTGCTTAACCCAAACTGGGTAGAGGATATCCGTCAGGATCGGCAATTAAACCTGCGAACGCCTCAGGAGGCCAATTTAGCCTATACTGATGAGCCTTTGCCATAGCTCGGCCCGGGGGCAGTGTCTTGTGAAAAGCAGTTTATTTTGACGCGGCAGTATTTTTGCAAAAAGGAAATCCGCAGCCGCCTTGGCTGGCCGGCGGTGTGAAAAAGGAGTTTCCTCGCTTCAGGAGCCTCCCGGAGCCTCAATTTCCGCTCAGAAACCCGCCTTTCAACCCCGCCGGCAGGGCAACGTAGTGCAATTTCTTTAAAGCGTTGAAAAAGGAGTTCTTTGGGAGCTCTTTCTTCCGTACAAAAGGTGTTTTTGCAAAAAGCAGCTTCCAAAACGCTTGGCTGGACCATCATCTCAACGGATCAGCCATACCCGCGTATTTCAGCACTGCCTGCCACTGCTGCGGGGTGACCGGCTGCACTGAAAGGCGGCTGCCTTTTTTCATCACTTCCATGCCTGAAAGCACCGGATCGGCTGCCATGGCTTTGCGGTCTATGGGCTCGGGCAGACGGGCCAGAAACCGGATATCCACCATATACCATCTGGGATTGTCCTTTGTGGCCTTTGGATCATAATGGTCTGAATCCGGATCCAGGGCTGTATGGTCCGGATAGCCCTCCCGGACAACTTCAGCCAGCCCCACAATGGCGGGTTTGGCAATGTTGCTGTGGTAAAAAAGGACCCCGTCTCCTGCTTTGATTTCATCGCGCAGAAAGTTTCTGGCCTGATAATTTCGCACCCCGTCCCAGCAGGCAGTGCTGTTTTCCGAGTTTTTCAAATCCTCTATGGAAAAGGCTTTAGGCTCGGATTTCATGAGCCAGTAGTTCCGGGTTTTTGTTTCTGTCATGGCTTGTGCCTCCAAATCAGAAATTCAGGCCGGTTTCCAGGAAAGGCCCGGAGAAGTCCACGTCTATATCCAGGTCGTTTTCTTTTATGTCATAGGAGTCATACCTGTAACCCCCTGCTATAAACATCGGGCCAAAGGCCTTTACCTTCAAACGTCCTGTCAGACTAAGCAGTTCGTAGTCGCTATAGGAAATGCCGCGTAATTCAAACTCCAGGCCAAAGCTCTCCACGGGGTAGACCCCGGCTCCGAAATAGATCATCGGCACAGGGATGGTTTCGGATTTTTTTGCATATATCCTTTCGCCTTGGTAATCCTGCCCGATAGCTGCCCGGGCGTCTATTATCCTTGCATTTAAACCTGCTTCAAGGTTAAGCCGGTGAAAGCTGACAGTCTTTAGCAGGGGCAAATCATAGAAAAATCCAATATCATAATGATCCAGGGTCAGCCTGCTGGAAAAATCCGTTTCACCCTCAAAGGCTTTTCCGCCAAAGGTGAATTCTTGGGATCGTGTGGTGTTTTCCTTAAATTCCAGGGGAGTTGCCATAAGGTAGATATTGGGAAAAACCAGGGGCATGCCGATTTTAAGACGGGCCATCAAACAGGTTTCATCGTCGTAATTCAGATCATCTTTCAGATCCAGATCATCTCCCTGATAAGCCATGCCGCCGGAAG
>JAABTZ010000022.1 GCA_011389605.1 Desulfobacteraceae bacterium | reverse complement strand
AGCGTACTTAGCCGTACGTGAAATTCTGAAAAATCGCGCGTAACGCAGATATTGGACTTTTTACGGTTCCATCAATACTTACTTTCTTGAAGTGTGCAGGGATTGTGGATGACATACTGAAAAATCAGCTGATCGGTTACCTGTCTGGCTTTGCCACCCAAAACCGTCTGGAGACATTTGAGGAGGTTTTAACCAACCGCACCCGGTATCTTACCGTGGCCCTGGAAAATATTTTTCAGGGGCATAATGCCAGCGCGGTTTTACGCAGCCTCGACTGCTTGGGCATTCAGGATGCCCACATTATTGAAAATGAATATGAATACAGGGTCAATCCCGACGTTGCCCTTGGGGCATCCAAGTGGCTGACCTTGATCCGGTACAACACTGGGGTCGAAAATACCCGGGCCGCCATTGAAAGTCTAAAAGCCATGGGTTACCGCATTGTTGCAACCACCCCTCACACACGGGATGTTTCTCTGCCCGGCTTTGATCTTAACCGGGGAAAAGCTGCATTTTTTTTTGGCACGGAACTCGAAGGTCTTTCAGGCAACCTTATGGAAAATGCTGATGAATTTTTGCGCATTCCCATGTACGGCTTCACAGAGAGTTTCAATATTTCTGTGTCCGCGGCCATTGTATTTTATGAGCTGGTTAACCGTCTCAGGTGCTCAAGTATTGCCTGGGGGCTGTCGGAAGAAGAAAAGCAGGACCTTCGCCTTGAGTGGCTCAAGCAGAGCGTAAAACATTCCGGTCTTCTAATAAAGCGTTTTATGGCAGATTGCGGTATCATCTGAAAACCCATAAAATATTTTGTATTTTCACCTGGAGGTAGAAGCCTTTGGAACTTATGGTCGGTGTAACCATTCTTATTTTCCTGGGTGTTCTGGCCCAGTGGCTGGCATGGCGTCTTCAGGTGCCATCGATCATGCTGCTGCTTGTCTTTGGCCTTCTGGCCGGCCCGGTAGGCGGCATACTGGATCCGGACGCCTTGTTTGGCGATATGCTTCCGGTGTTCGTGTCTCTGGGTGTTGCCGTTATTCTTTTTGAAGGTGGAATAAATCTTCGGCTCGAGGAGTTAAAGTACACCGGTGATGTGGTGCGCAACCTGATTACAATCGGCGTGCTTGTGACCTGGATAAGCATTGGTATGCTTGCCTTTTTTCTGCTTGATCTACCCTTGATGCTAAGTGTGCTGCTTGGCGCCATCCTGGTGGTCAGCGGCCCGACGGTAATCGGCCCCCTGCTCCGGCATGTCAGGCTGCCCCACAACACTGACGCCACCCTGGAATGGGAAAGCATTTTAATTGATCCCGTGGGCGCATTGCTGGCAGTTCTTGTTTTTGAAGTGATTATAACTGCTTCCGGCCCGGCTGCAGGCACAGCCCTTTTTCTTCTTGGAATGGTCAGGATACTTTTGGCAGGAACAGTTCTTGGCCTTGCCGGAGCTTATGTTTTGATTCGTATGATTCGCAAATTCTGGATTCCTGATTTTCTCCAAAACCCATTTTCCCTGGCCCTTGTAATAACCGTCTTTACCCTGTCAAATCTTCTTGCCGAAGAATCCGGACTTCTGGCTGTAACCATCATGGGTATTGTGCTGGGCAATCAGAAGTCAGTGGCCTTGCGCGACATTATAGAGTTCAAGGAAGACCTCCGGATTTTGATAATTTCATTGCTTTTTATTATTTTAACAGCCCGGCTTAAACTCTCGGACCTTGCTGTGATCGATTTCAGGGCGGTGTTGTTTATCGTGGTCCTCATTGTTTTATGCCGACCGGCTGCTGTCATGCTTTCAGCCATTGGCTCACGGCTTCACATCAGGGAAAAGATTTTCGTGGCATTCATGGCTCCCAGAGGAATTGTGGCAGCCGCTGTTTCCTCGATTTTTGCCCTGCGCCTGGTAGAAAGCGGCTATCCCATGGCCGATCGCCTGGTTCCGCTGACATTTTTCGTTATTATTGTCACGGTGTTTTTTTACAGTGCTCTTGCATCTCCGCTGTCCAGGGTGTTGAAAATCGCAGAACCAAAACCCAGCGGGTTTTTGATTGTCGGGGCCCATCTGCTGGCCCGCAAAATCGGCATTGCTTTATATGATGCCGGATGCAGGATTATGCTGGTAGACAACCAGCGGGCAAATATAAAGGCTGCACGCATGGCGGGGCTGCCATGTATTTACAGCAATGTTTTTACCAATAATATACGACTTTGCGGTATCGGCCGGCTGTTGGCGCTTTCGCCCAATGACGAGTTAAACGCCCTGGCTGTGCTGCATTATCTGAAAATTTTCGATCACATGGAGGTCTACCAGCTGCCTGCGGATGTCGAAGAAATAGATTCAGAAGAGGCTTTGCCGCGGCATCTGCGGGGCCGGTTTTTATTTGATAAACAGGCGGGTTTTTCGCATCTTTATGGCAGAATGCTGGGCGGAGGAATTATTAAAACGGTAAAATTGACAAAGAATTTTACATATGAAGATTTTTCCGATCATTATGACGGATCTGACATTCCAATGTTTGTAATAGATGCAAGCGGCGTGGTTGAACCTGTTACAACTGATATTTCTCAAAACTTTTCTCCCGGCCAGACCCTGATTGCCCTGGTGACCGCACGGGCCGGGGATGTATCACCGGCAACAGTGAGCCGGCCCCGGCAGCCGGATTATGAGTGTCAAAGCCCTTCATAAGCAATGCAGCCTATATATCCAGGTTTTTTTGCCTGCAGCCATGGTATTGCTCTTAAGGCCGGTTGATCATTGATGCCAAATATCCTGCGCCAAAACCGTTATCAATGTTTACCACGGCTACATTTGAACTGCAGGAATTCAACATTGCAAAAAGGGCGGTCAGTCCGCCCAGACTGGTGCCGTAACCGATGCTGGTCGGAACGCCGATAACAGGGCGGTTTACCAGTCCCCCAACCACGCTGGGAAGAGCGCCTTCCATGCCTGCGGCTACAATTAGCACTGTGGCGCGTTCAATGGCATCCTTGTGGGCAAATAAACGATGTATGCCCGCTACCCCTACATCGTATACAGCTTCCACCTCGTTTCCCATGGCCCGGGCTGTAAGAAAGGCTTCCTTTGCAACGGGAATATCGGAAGTTCCTGCACTCATTACCAGAATGCATCCTTTGCCCTGTATCTGCGGCGGGTTTTTTTCCAGAATCAAAACCCTTGCATCAGGATGATATACGGCTGCCGGGAAGCTTTCTTTTATGCAGGCAGCTTTTTGTCTATCCACCCTGGTTACCAGCACCATGTCTTCCCGGATGGCCATTTTTTCCATAATTCCGGCTATCTGCCCGGCGGTCTTACCCTGGCCGAAAATAACTTCAGGAAAGCCCTTTCGAATGGTCCTGTGGTGGTCCACATGGGCAAATTCAATGTCTTCCATGAAAAAATGCTGCAAGGACTCCAAGGCTGAAGACACTGATATGTTTCCTTTTTCCACGGATTCCAGAAGGTTTTTCAATGCGTCGCTGTTCATAAGGCCTTATTGTATTTCCTGTTCAATAATTTGTGCGGGCCCTGAAGTCCCGGATCCGTTATCCTGTTTTTTTTCAGACTGCTGCCCGGCCTCCCGGCCCTGCATACGCTCCAGGGAACGGATAATGGCTTCCAGTGCAAGGATCTGATCTTCCATGGCCAGGATCTTTTTTTGCAGCTGGTTTGTGTTAATCTCCATCTGCTCTGTCAGCCGGTTTTCCAGCTCCCCGGTTTTTTGCTCAATATCCTTTTTGGTAACTTGGGTATTGGTTCTTGAACTAAGGGTATTGATTTTTGAGCTCAGGGTATTGATTTTTTTATCAATGGAGCCAAGCTGCTCCTTGAGGTCTTCTGTTTTTTTGTCAGTCTCTGCAATCCGGGATGGCAGTTGCTGAACTGTTTCAATATTTTTTTCAAGATCAGCGATTTTTTCCAGATTCTGGTCCGTGGATGCAGCCAGCCTTGATTCAAGGGTCTTGATTTTATCTCCCTGGCCGGCAATCCTGTCTGTAACCTGTTTTTGCAGCTCAGATAAGCTGTTTTGAGTTGCTGATTTTGTTTTGGCAAGCTCTTTTTCCAGGCCGGAGGCGGCAGATGAAAGATTTTTGACCTTTTTTTCAAGTTCCAGGGTTCTGGACTTGATCTGCCTGGTTGGCTCGCCGATTAGTTCCGAAATGGCTGAAAACCGTTTATCTATGTTTTCTGAAACAGCTTCGGCGATGTGTTCAGCTTCCTGTCCCCGGGCATCTTCCATTTCACTGATGCGGGTTTCTAAATGGTAATATCCGAAAAACAGCATACCTCCAAGCAGGCAGAAGAGCAGAACGGATACAATGACAGCCTTGGTCCCGGAGGATTTGTTTTTATCTCTCTTTTTTTTATATACAGGGCCTGCTATTTTCCCTGGCGGCTCCGGAGGATCATCGGAGAAGTCAATTTTGAACCCGTCGGCTTGTTGGTCATCCATAAATCTTAAAACCCTTTATTCCCATTCAATGGTGCTCGGGGGCTTGGAGCTGATATCGTAGACCACCCTGTTGACCCCCTTGACCTCGTTTATAATCCGGTTGGAAATTGTACCAAGAAGCTTGTGGGGCAGCTTTGCCCAGTCCGCGGTCATGGCATCCACGCTGGTCACGGCCCGCAGGGCAACGATATTTTCATAGGTGCGCTTATCACCCATGACGCCGACACTTTTGACGGGCAGCAAAACGGCAAAAGACTGCCACACTTTTTTGTAATAGCCGGCTGCCCTGATTTCTTCGAGCAAAATGGCATCAACTTTACGAAGCACGCTTAAACGCCTGGGAGTGATTTCACCAATCACCCGTATGGCCAGTCCCGGGCCGGGAAAAGGCTGACGCCAGACCAGATCTTCGGGGAGCCCCAAAGTTTTTCCAAGTTTGCGCACTTCATCCTTGAAAAGAAATTTTAACGGCTCAATGAGTTTTAGCTTCATCTTTTTGGGCAGGCCGCCGACATTGTGGTGGGACTTGATAATCGATGTGGGGCCGCCGAAGGCGGACTGGGACTCAATGATATCGGGATAAAGGGTTCCCTGGGCAAGAAACTCAGCATCTTTGATCTTTCGGGCCTCGGCTTCAAACACGTCCATAAAGATTTTGCCAATAATCTTTCGTTTTTTTTCAGGATCTACAACATTTTTGAGCGCGTTGATAAACTGTTCTCCGGCATTGACATAATCAATATTCAGTTTAAGATGCCGGCCGAAGAGTTTTTTTAAGCGCGCGCCTTCATTTTGCCGGAGCAGTCCGTTGTCGACAAAAATGCAGGTCAGCTGTTTTCCTATGGCCTGGTGGATTAACATGGCGGCCACAGATGAATCCACGCCTCCGCTCAATCCAAGGATGACCTGTTTGTCGCCCACCGCCTCCCGGATTTCAGCCACCGCATCTTTGGCAAAGCTTTTCATTGTCCATCCGGCCTCACACCCGCAGACAGAAAACAAAAAGTTTTTTAGCATCTGTTTTCCCCCGGGGGTATGTTCGACTTCCGGATGAAACTGGAGGCCGTAGAACCGGCGTTTGTGGTCGGCCACAGCCGCCATGGGTGTATTTTCGGTAACCGCCGTGGTTTCAAATCCTTCAGGCAGCCCGGTGATGGCATCTCCATGGCTCATCCAGCATCGGGTGGATTCCCCGATGCCGGCCATAAGGGAATTAGCCTTTTGAATACTGAGCTGAGCAAACCCGTATTCCCTTTTTTGCGCCTTTGAAACCTTTCCGCCCAAAGCATGCACCATGAACTGCATCCCATAGCAGATGCCGAGAACTGGAATGCCGAGTTTAAAAATTTCTTTTGCCGTTCGGGGGCTGTTTTTTTCGTATATACTGGCCGGCCCTCCTGAAAGAATTATGCCTTCAGGGTTTAAGGCCTTAATTCGCTCTATGGCAATATCGGGAGGTTCAATCTGGCAGTAGACCTTCTGTTCCCTTACCCGCCTTGCGATCAACTGGTTGTACTGGGAACCAAAATCAATAACGACAATCATTTGTGCCTCAATTTGAAGATTTTTTACATACGGATCCGGGGAAAGGAAACAGACGTCCGCGCAAACCATTTGCTTAAACAAAATGAATATGTTAAAGCAGGCCGGAAATGTCAACGCTATTTTTTTTACCCATGAGCAAAACGGAGTTTTCGGGTGATTATTCAGATATATGAAATCCAGACTTTAGCAGAAGCTGAAAAAATGCTGAAATCCGGGGCAGATCATATCGGATCGGTTCTGACTTCTTCAGAAAACTGGAAGGAGCCGGAGCTTCTGGAAACCATCGGGCACGTGAGTTCATCAGGGGCTATAAGCAGTCTTATTCCGCTGTTTGATGATGTGGATGTGTTAAGTGCTGCCATTGATTATTACCGTCCGGATATCATACATTTCTGCCACAGCGTCTTTGACGGCCCCGGGCAATGGGAACATTTGTGTGGAAAGCTTTTGTCCGTTCAGGCAACCGTAAAGCAGCGTTTTCCCGAAGTTGCAATAATGCGCTCTGTACCCATTCCGCCCCCAGGTGCTGGCAGAGATATTCCTGTTCTTGAACTGGCAAGGCATTTTGAGCCCCTTTCAGATTATTTCTTAACCGATACCCTTATGGTGGATGGCAGCCAGGTGCAGGGCCAGCCGGAAAGCGGCTACGTGGGCATAACCGGAACAATCTGTGACTGGGAAATTGCAGCACAGCTGGTCTCACAGAGCTCTATTCCCGTGATTGCTGCCGGTGGCCTGTCGCCGGAAAATGTCTGTGAAGCAGTAAAGACGATACGCCCTGCAGGGGTGGACAGCTGCACCCTTACCAATGCGGTGGATGATGCCGGCCGCCCCGTGCGTTTCCGGAAAGACACGGAAAAGGTAGACCGTTTTGTAAAGCAGGCTAGGCAGGCAGCGCAGGAAGCCGGATTGTAACTGTTTTTTTAAGATCTGCAAACTCGCAGCTAAACTATGCGAATTTAAAAATATTTTGAACAGGAGAACAGTCAATTATGTACGAAAGCGGAGATTTGAAAAAGGGGCTGAAACTAGAAATTGACGGCGATCCCTATGAAATCGTTGATTTTGAATTTGTCAAGCCAGGCAAGGGACAGGCCCTTTATAAGTGCAAGCTCAAAAACATGATTACCGGCGCGCAGTTTGACAAGACCTACCGGTCGGGAGAGAAAATCAACAAGGCCGACCTTGAAGAACAGCAGATGGAATATCTGTATACAGACGGGGATCATTATCACTTCATGAACACCTCCAACTATGAACAGGATTCAATGTCTTCTGAGCAGCTCGGTGAGTCGGTAAAGTTTCTCAAGGAAAATACCGTCTGCAACGTTTTGTTTTTCCAGGGCCGCCCCATAGGCTTGTCCCTGCCCAATTTTATTGAGCTGTGCGTGGTGCATTCAGATCCCTGGGTTAAGGGAGATACTGCATCCGGAAGCTATAAGCCCGCTGAGCTTGAAACAGGCCTCACTGTTCAGGTCCCCCCCTTTGTGGAAGAAGGAGAAAAAGTCCGCATTGATACCCGCACGGGGCAGTATGTGGAGCGGGTAAAAGGCTGATCCCATTTTTTAGGGGAGGTATTTTTGATAGAACCGTAAAAAGTCCAATATCTGCGTTACGCGCGGTTTCTGAAGAATTTCACGTATGGCTAGGTACCCTGCATTCTTCGAAATCGCGCAAGCCTTGATCTTGAACTTTTTACGACCCCATCTGAAACCAGACTTTTTACGGGGCCATCATTTTTGCTTGACAGGGCGACTTTGCCTTTGATAATGAATGAAGCTTCATTCAGTGAATGAATACTCATTCATTTTTTTGTTTAACGCAAGGGCAGTCATGAACAGAGAACAAGCAAGAACCGGGGACATCAACTCCAAGTATCATCGTATACTTGATGCCGCCATCAAGGTCTTTGCCGAACAGGGCTTTCACCAGGCTACAATATCTCAGGTGGCCAGGGAGGCCGGTGTGGCCGACGGCACAATCTATCTTTACTTCAAGAACAAGGCTGATATTCTGTCCAATTTTTTCAGCTATCGCAGCCGCCAGGTGTTTGAAAATTTCCGTCAGGTTGTCAATGAAGCCGATGGGGCGGAAGCCAAGCTGAGAAGTTTGATCAGGCGGCATCTAAGCGAGTTTCAAATGGATCGGAATATGGCTGTTGTATTTCAGCGCGAAGCCCTGCTGGCAAGATATATCAAGGATGAATACATAACAGAGGTTACCCGGATGTATATGGATATTCTCTCAGAAATCATCCGGCTCGGCCAGTCTGAAGGAACCATCCGCCGGGAGGTGCAGGTTGGGGTAGCCAAGCGTTTTATCCTGGGAGCCGTAAACGAGGTAATAAATACCTGGCTGGTTACCGGCGGGCAAAATGACATGGTTAAAATGGCCGATCCTCTTGTGGATTTTTATTTTAACGGCATTGGAGCTCCGGGCACAGCGCCCGGAAGATAAAGCAGTTTTTTTGGTCTGCAGCAGACTGCAGCCGATGGGAAAAAACCATTGCCGGTTTGCCGGCAAAGACAAATCAATACGCTAAGGAAAGGGAGAGGGCCGATGGCACAGCAAATTTCAGACCGCCGGGACATGGATTTTGTCCTGCACGAACAGTTGAAGGTTGATGAACTGAGCAAAAAGGAAAAGTATGCGGAATTTAACAAGAAAACAGTAGATTTGATAATCAATGAAGCCCGTAACCTGGCTGTAAAGGAAATTCTGCCCACCCGCCAGGAAAGCGATGAGCATGGCTGCGTGTTTGATAAAGGCAAGGTGACAACCCCGGAAGTCTTCAAGCGCCCCTTTGAACTTCTCAAGGAAGGTGAATGGGTGGCCATGCCCGAAGATCCCAAATGGGGCGGGCAGGGAATGCCCAGAAGTGTTTCCATGGCGGCCGCCGAGTATTTCAACGGAGCCAATTATGCCTTTATGATGTATGCCGGTCTTACCCATGGTGCCGGGCGCCTGGTGGAAACCTTTGGCACGGATCGTCAGAAAAATCTTTTTCTCAAAAACATGTACACCGGCAAATGGACCGGAACCATGCTTTTAACCGAACCCGTGGCCGGATCAGACGTGGGTCGCCTGGAGACCAGGGCTATCCCCCACGGCGACGGCACCTATAAGATCCAGGGCCAGAAGATTTTTATCTCAAGCGGTGATCATGATCTGGCTGAAAATATCGTCCACCCGGTGCTTGCCCGCATTGAGGGCGCTCCTGCCGGCACCAAGGGAATTTCCCTGTTTCTGGTGCCCAAATACCGGGTCAATGAAGACGGCGGGATGAGCGAGTTCAACGATGTAAACTGTGTTGGCATTGAAGAGAAAATGGGTATTCACGGTAATGCCACCTGTACCTTGAGCCTGGGCGACAAGGGCGAATGCGTGGGTGAACTGCTGGGCGAGGAAAACAAGGGAATGCGCGCAATGTTTCTTATGATGAACGAAGCGCGCCTGCTGGTGGGCATGCAGGGCTTTGCATGCTCCACGGCCTCTTATATCAATGCGGTTAATTACGCCAAGGAACGTGTCCAGGGCCGCCATCTTACCAAAATGCTTGAAAAAGATGCCCCTGCGGTCCCCATAATCCAGCATCCCGACGTGCGTCGCATGCTGATGAGTATGAAAACCTACGTGGAAGGCATGCGCAGCCTGCTTTATTATGTGGGCTGGTGCGAGGATATGGCCGATACCGTGGAGAGCCAGGAGGAAAAGGAAAAATACGAAGGCCTCGTTGACCTGCTTATTCCTATTGCAAAAGGCTATGTCACTGACCGTGCCTATGATGTTTGCAACCTTGGCATGCAGGTTTTCGGCGGTTACGGCTATACCAGGGAATATCCCCAGGAACAGCTGGTGCGCGACTGCCGGATTACCATGATCTACGAGGGCACCAACGGAATCCAGGCCATGGATTTGATGGGCCGCAAGCTGGGCATGAAAAAAGGCAAGCTCGTCATGGATCTTATGGGCGAGGTTACGGCTGTGATCAATGCCGCAAAGGCCCAGGATAAGGTCAAGCCCCATGCCGAAACCCTGGAGCAGGCTTTAAGCAAGCTGGGCGAGGCAGCCATGCATCTGGGCAAAACCGCCATGTCGGAAAAGCTTTTGGATGCATTTTCATATGCCTATCCGTTCATGGATGTATTCGGAGACGTGGTTATGGCATGGATGCTGGTGTGGCGTGCTTCCATTGCGGAAAAAGCCCTTGAAAAAGCAAAGAAAAAAGATGTTCCTTTCTACGAAGGACAGATTAAGAGCGCGCAGTTTTTCTGCAATACAGTTCTGCCCGCAACCCTGGGAAAAATCCAGGCAATTCTGGCCACTGACGGGGCAGCAATGGAGATGGATGAAGCCTCTTTTAACGGATAATTCACCGGATCGCCCAGGGCCGGGTCAAATTGAGTTAAATATGCGGCAAAACAGCAGGGGGCTTTGATTTTTCGGGCCCCCCGCCTTGTGAGCCGGGGAAATTTTTCTTGACTCCAACTCATTTATTAATTATGGATGAACGCTCATTCATAGTATATCGAATGGCTTATGAAGCAAGGCAACCTGCTGTCGTCAAATAAATAGGCAAATGCTCGAAATCACAAGATGAAAGGAGCAAAGCGGTAAATCATGGAACACGTGCTGACCTCACCTGCAACATATACATTTTTCGGGATTCCCACGGTAATTTTTTCCGTGCTGATTCCGATCGTTGCGACTGCCCTGTTTACCTATATTATTGCCAAGCGCCTGGCGCCAATGGTCAAGGCAAAACCGGACCTTCGCTTCGACCGCCCCAAGGACCGGATCTTCAATGTTTTGAAAATCTGGCTGGCACAGTGGAAACACCCGCGTTACATGACAGCCGGAGTTATTCACATTGTTATCTTCTTCGGGTTTCTGATTCTTTCAGTGCGTTCCACTGAACTTGTAATAAAGGGTATTTCCGCTGATTTTGTGTTTCCAGGCTTAAATACCTGGGTGGGCGATGTATACTATGCGCTCAAGGATTACGCGGCAACTGCGGTGTTTATCGCCGTGGTGGTGGCTTTTGTGCGCCGGGCTTTTTTCCGTCCCGAGCGCTATGCCTACCCGGAATCCTATGGCGAGGACCATACCTGGGAAGCCCTGCTTGTGCTCGGCTTTATAGCAACCCTGATGGTCAGTGAAAGCCTGTTTGAAGCAGCCGAAGTTGCCGCTCAGGTTCAGGCCGGAGTTGATCCGGATTTTCTGGCGCCTTTAACTCTGGGCTGGCTGTTTAAGAACATGATGTTAAACTCAGCCCATCAAACCCTGCAAAACGCCCATGTGATCTCCTATTTCGTCCATGATATCGTATTTTTTACCTTTTTGTGTTTTCTGCCTCTGGGCAAGCATTTCCATGTTATCACATCCCTTTTCAATGTATATTTCATGCGCCTTAACCGGGGCAATATCCGGCCTGTGAAATACGGGGTTGGCGATGATGAGCTCGATTCCCTTGAATCTTTTGGTGTCAAGCGTTTTGAGGATTTTACATGGAAGGATATCCTGGATTTTTATACATGTGCCGACTGCGGACGCTGTTCGGACAACTGTCCGGCAAACGCTGTTGGCCGTCCCCTGTCGCCGCGGTTTATTTCACTTAAAGGCCGTGATTATGCCTTTGGGCATTATCCCATCAGGGGTGATTTTATCAGAACCGACGACAACATTATGGGCAAAATTTATTCCGAGGACGAGATCTGGTCGTGTACAACCTGCGGAGCCTGTGAACAGGAATGCCCCATTGGAATCGAGTATATCAACAAGATCGTGGATATGCGCCGGGGTATGGTTGATGAAGGCAATGTACCCCAGTCCCTGCAAAAGCCTTTGCAGTCTCTGGAAAAGCGGGGCAATCCTTACGGCAAGATGGAAAAAAAGCGTGCTGAATGGACCAAGGAACTGGCAGAAGAGTTTGATGTCAATGTGCTTGAGAAAAAGGACGCATCTGCGGAGATTCTTTATTTTGTAGACAGTGTAACTTCTTTTGACGAGCGGATGCAGAGCGTGGCCCGGGCCACGGCCCGAATTCTTCACAAGGCCGGTGTTGACTTCGGGGTGCTGGGGAAAAATGAAAAGGATGCAGGCAACGAGGTCAGGCGCTTTGGCGAGGAAATGCTGTTTCAGGAGCTTAAAAACCACAATATTGAAGCCATTGTCAATGCCGGTGTAAAACGGATTGTCACTGCTGATCCGCATGCCTTCAATGTCATTAAAAATGATTACAACAGCGATGAACTGCCGGATGTGGAGCATATTGCCCAGTTTCTGGCAGGCTGTATCAGCGGCGGCAAAATAAGTCTTAATGCCCTGGATGACGATTGGGCCAAAAAGACATTTACCTATCATGATCCTTGTTATCTGGGGCGTCACAATGAAATCTATGACGAACCCCGGGCCGTTCTTGATGCCATTCCGGGTCTGCGCCGGGTTGAAATGCTCAGGAGCCGGGATCGGTCATTTTGCTGCGGCGGAGGCGGACTGATGCTTTTCTATGAGCCCGAGGAGGAGGAACGCATGGGTGTGCGCCGGGTTAAAATGGCGCAGGAGGCCGGAGTCAGTGTCATTGTTACAGCCTGCCCGTTTTGCCTGACCAATATTGAAGATGGCATCAAGGTTGCCGGCCTTGAAGGAAAAATGGAAGCAATTGATTTAAGTGAACTGGTGGCAATGCAGGTCCAGTAACAGCTGGCCCCCGCAGTATTTCCGCACCTGTTGCCGGCAATCCCCGGCGGGTGCAGGTCATTGAAGGATTTAAGGCTAAGCGGATATTAACTAACAGGTATGGAGGAGCATATGGAAATTTTAGTCTGTGTCAAACGCGTTCCTGATACCGCTGAAAACGAGATCGAAATCAACAGTGAAGGCAACGACATTGAAAGAGACGATCTGGTTTACTCGGTAAACGAATGGGACAACTATGCAGTGGAAGAAGCCATTCAGCTTGTTGACGAGCACGGCGGTTCCGTTACCGTAATTACAGTGGGCGATGATGAGTCAGAAGAAGTCCTGCGCCGGGAAATGGCCATGGGTGCGGAAAATGGTATTCTGCTCTCCGATGATGCCTTTGAAGGTTCCGACGGCCGTGGTATTGCCGCCATTTTAAAGGCAGCGGTGGAAAAGGGCAATTATGATCTGATACTCACCGGTGCCCAGGCAGACGAAGGCTATGCCCAGGTCGGCGGCATGCTGGCAGCCATGCTTGATTACCCTTATGCCTCCCTGGTCAACATGATCAAGCCGGGTGACGGCAAGCTCAAGATCGGCCGTGAAATCGAAGGCGGCAACCAGGAAGTCAATGAAATCGAACTTCCCTGCGTGCTTTCCATACAGACGGGAATCAATGAACCCCGTTACGTGGGTATCCGCGGTATCCGCAAGGTGGCCTCAGTGGATATCCCGACCATGGGAGCCTCTGATCTGGGCCTTGATGCCGGTTCAGTTGGTCAGGGCGCAGCCAGGGTCAGGCGTCTGGACTACTTCGTTCCCGAAATGGGCGAAGGGGCTGAAATGCTTGAGGGCAGCACCGAAGAGATCATCGACAAACTCATTGAACTCTTAAAGTCCAAAGGAGGGATAAAGTAATGGCCCAAATTTTTGCCTATATTCTGCATTCAGACGGTGTGCTCGACGATACGGCACTGGAGTTGCTGGCAGCAGCAAAAAAAATCGATGCAAGTGCCGATGTTACAGCTATTGTCACCGGCAAGGGCATTGACGATGTCTGCGGCAAGGTTGCTGAATCCTATAAAACAGTATGGAAAATCGACAATGATGCGATTTCCTATCCCAACGCCGAGGTGATTCGCAAGGCCCTGGTCAACATTCTGCCCTCAGACGCCATTGTTCTTATGGCTCATGATACATTCGGCATGGACCTGGGCCCCGGGCTTTCCATCAAGCTTGACTCCGCATTCGCCGCAGATGTTGTGGATATTGAAGGCGTGGATGGAAACACCTTAAAGCTTATCCGCCAGGAATTTTCCGGCCAGGCAAGCACCCATGTGGATTGCGACATTTCAACGGGCGCAATTATCAATGTCCGGCCCGGTGTTTTTGCTCCTTCAGGTGGACAGGCCGGCGAAGTGGTTGACAAGTCTGGTGAGCTCGGCGATCTGTCTGCCAAGCGAAAATTCATCGAGATCCTGGAAGCAGAGGCCGGTGAAGTCGACATTACCAAATCCGAAGTCCTGGTTTCCGTGGGCCGCGGCATCGAGGATGAAGACAATATCGAGATGGTTTTCGAGCTTGCCGAGGCCATGGGCGCCGACGTATCATGCTCCAGGCCCATCGTGGATGCCAAGTGGCTGGAAAAAGCCCGCCAGGTTGGTACTTCCGGCAAAACCGTAAAACCCAAGGTATACATGGCCCTGGGCATCAGCGGCTCTTTTCAGCATCTGGGCGGCCTAAAGGGCAACCCCTTTATCGTTGCAGTCAACAAAAATCCCAAGGCCCCAATTTTCCAGGTGGCCGATGTTGGTGTTGAAGCCGACATTCTCGAGTTTATTCCCGAGTTGGCCGAAAAGATTCAGGAACTTTAATCCCCTGATGAATCAGGGACAACCAGGATTTTTCTTAAAGCCGGCTGCTGCAGATTTTCTGCAGCAGCCGGCTTTTTTTTGCAGCTGTCAGTATTGATGGAACCGTAAAAAGTCCAATATCTGCGTTACGCGCAATTTCTGAAGAATTTCACGTACGGCTAAGTACGCTGC
>JAABTZ010000221.1 GCA_011389605.1 Desulfobacteraceae bacterium | reverse complement strand
GCTGTACGCGAAATTCTTCAGAAATCGCGCGTAACGCAGATATTGGACTTTTTACGGCGCCATAAGTTTTTTTCCGGGTAATAAAAAAATAACATTTAAGAGGGCATTAATAGGTTCCAACAAGAAGGTGATTTATATGCTTGGCGCCATTGCCGGTGATATTATCGGTTCGGTCTATGAGGCCCGGGGCATTAAAACAAAGGCTTTTCCCCTTTTTTCCCAGGGATGCAGCTTTACAGATGACACGGTTCTGACCGTGGCCGTGGCAGATGCCATTTTAAACAATGGCCGTTATGTGGACAAGTTCCACCAGTATTTCCATCAATATCCGTATGCAGGCTTTGGCGGATCCTTTATGCAGTGGGCAAGCAAGCGATCCCGGAAACCTTATTACAGCTGTGGAAACGGATCTGCCATGCGGGTCAGCCCTGTGGGATTTGCATTTGACGACCTGGAAACCGTGCTGATAGAAGCTGAAAAAAGCGCAGCCGTAACCCACAACCATCCCGATGGTATCAAGGGCGCCCAAGCCACTGCAGCAGCCGTGTTTATGGCAAAAACCGGGGCGGACAAAAATGAAATCCGGGAATTTGTCACCAGCCGCTTTGCCTATGACCTTGACAAAAATCTGGCTGATATCCGTAAAACCTATAAGTTTAACGTTTCCTGCCAGGGCTCGGTTCCCCAGTCCATTATCGCCTTTCTGGAGGCAGATGGCTACGAGGATGCAGTGCGAAACGCCATCTCCCTTGGCGGGGATGCAGATACCATGGCCGCCATTGCAGGCGGCATTGCAGAGGCTTTCTACGGCATTCCCGATGGGATCGGCCGGCAGGCCGTGTCTTATCTTGATGCCGGTCTGCGCCAGGTGCTGGATCAATTTGTCAGCCGGTTTGTTGCCCGACCCTGATTTACTGTATTGAATAAAGGCAGGATTTGATGAATAATCGTTTTTGCGACCATCCGGATGAAAAATGGATAGACAAGCTTATCGGGTTTTTCCGGCGTATGCCCCGCAAAGCTCCGGATTGTGAGGAAGCGGACTATTCCGGATGGGACCTAACCGAGGAGCAGTACCAGCAGGAGCAGGCGAAGTGGCTCAAGAAGGTCCGGGAGTGCAGGCAGAAAAAGCAGGCGGTCAATGGTAAAAGTCTCAAGTGACAACGCGGAAATCCTTGTTCGCCGGGTTACCTGGTGGGGGCTTGCAGTCAATATCCTGCTTGCGGCCTTCAAGGTAACCGCCGGGTGGCTGGGCCAC
This sequence comes from Desulfobacteraceae bacterium, assembly GCA_011389605.1. Taxonomy (GTDB): domain Bacteria; phylum Desulfobacterota; class Desulfobacteria; order Desulfobacterales; family Desulfosalsimonadaceae; genus Desulfosalsimonas. The sequence goes on along the minus strand of JAABTZ010000221.1, from coordinate 772 downwards.
AGCCAGGCTTTGGTGGCAGACGGCATACACAGTGTTACCGACACTGTTACGGACGTGGCGATAATCCTGGGGTCCTATTTCTGGTCCCGGCCGGCCGACCATGGTCATCCTTACGGTCACAAGCGCCTGGAGACAACAATTTCAATTTTTATAGGGGCCATGCTTTTTTTTGCCGGCGCCGGCATAGGCTGGGATGCGGTCACATCGGTACACAAGGTCCACGCCCATCAAGTCCGAATCATTGCCCTGGCAGCAGCAGCTGCATCCATTGTGATCAAGGAATTTTTATACCAGTGGACGCGGCTGGCCGGTCAGAAGGTAAACAGCATGTCTTTGACTGCAAACGCCTGGCATCACAGGCTGGATGCATTCAGCTCCATACCGGTGCTGGTGGCTGTGGCCGTGGCCTTTGTCCGACCCCAGTGGCACCTGGTCGATCACGTGGCGGCTTTTTTCGTGGCCATTTTGATCTGCTATGCCGCCATCGGAATTATCGCTTCGGGCTTTAAGGAACTGGTGGACCAGGGAGCACCCCTTGAAGTATGTGAGCAGATCCGGCAGATTGTTGAGACCCATCCGGAAGTTATCCAGGTGCATAACATCCGTACCCGGTATTCCGGAAATCAGCTTTGCGTTGATCTTCACGTGGTGGTTGATGGTCAAATGACCGTATACAAGGGTCACCGGGTGGCCGAGCAGGTCAAAAGTCTGCTGCTGAGACAGGGACCTGCGGTGCTGGATGCCGAAGTTCATATTGAGCCCCGGGAGGTGG
>JAABTZ010000220.1 GCA_011389605.1 Desulfobacteraceae bacterium | reverse complement strand
GGGAGGTGGCCCTGCCTGAATTTGAATGCAGGCGGATTTGAAATGCAATTTCATACGGTTCACTATGCCCGGGGTGCTGAAAAAGCCCGGGGACTTGCGGTGGTAATCGACGTGTTCAGGGCTTTTTCCGTTGCCTGTTATGCTTTTGACCGGGGTGCGGCAAAAATTATCGCTGCAGAAAGCCTGGAAGCTGCCCGGGGTGTTAAGAAAAAACACCCGCATTACCTGCTCATGGGAGAACGCCACTCCGTAAAGCCGAAGGATTTTGATCTGGGCAACTCTCCCTCGGAGATCGTGGAAAAAGATCTTTCCGGCAAAATCCTGGTGCATTCCACCCATGCAGGCACAAAGGCGCTTCTGGCCGCGCGCGGCGCGGAAGCTGTTATTACGGCAAGCTTTGTCAATGCCGCAGCCGTTGCCCGCCACATTACCCGACTGTCGCCGGAGACGGTCTATCTGATCTGCGCGGGTTTTGAGGGAAGGTCCGAGGCTGCGGAAGATGTCTTGTGCGCCCGGTATATCAGGCAGCTGGTTTCAGGTGAGCGCCCGGATCTGGCGTCAATGGTCAAGTCTCTTAAGACCGCACCTTCGGCCCTGCGCTTTTTTGACCCTGGTGATCCGTATTCCCCGGAAATTGATTTTCACATGTGCCTGCGGGCCAACTGTTTTGATTTTGTCATCGGTGCTGCCAGGGCGGATACCGGCACTTGCGTGCTGGCCCCGATCTGATTTATTGGATTATTGGAATGCAGCGCAACGCAGACTCAAATATTGTGTTAATAGGCATGCCCGGCTCCGGCAAGAGCACTGCAGGGATAATTTTGGCAAAAAAAATGTCCATGGCGTTTGTGGACACGGATGTGCTTATTCAGACTTCTGTGGGGAAATTACTGCAAAATATCGTGGATGAGCAGGGTTATGACCAGCTTAGAAAAATCGAGGAATCACTGCTGCTTGATCTTTGCCTGAAAGACCATGTTATTGCCACGGGAGGCAGTGCGGTATACAGCGATGCGGCTATGACCCACCTGAAATCAGACGGTGTGATTGTCTTTCTGGATGCTGACCTTGCCACCCTGGAGACAAGGGTGGGGGATTTCAGCAATCGGGGGCTTGCCAAGCGGCCTGACCAGAGTTTTGCTCAGCTGTATGACGAGCGTCAGTCACTTTACAGGCAGTATGCAGATATAACAATTTATTGCCCGGATATATCCCAGGAAGAGGTGTGTAATCTAATAATTGACAAACTCGTAAAAAGCTAAATCGTGGCGCTGCGCGCCACAGTACTGACAAATAACTCTGTCTTAAAAAATATTATTGGAAAAATTGTTTTAAGATATAAAATCAATATTTTAAGCTTAATTTTCCAAAACGAGCTATTTGGAAGTCTGATTTCAGATGGGGCCGTAAAAGGTTCAAGATCAAGGCTTGCGCGATTTCTAAGAATGCAGAGTACTTAGCCGTACGTAAAATTCTTCACAAATCGCGCGTAACGCAGATATTGGACTTTTTACGGTGCCATCAATAATTGAGGAATTGATGCTCCCGTAAATGGCACGACATGCCGGAATTCGTGTGGTGGATTTAAAAGCGTTCAATGAGCTTGTCGATCAGATAGGAACTTTCCCGGATGGCTTGTTCACCAAATGGACCGAACCATTCTGAGATTTTGTCGAATTCTTTTATAAATCGGTCTTTGTCGCCTTTTTCAATCATTTCCAGGTTTTCGTTTATGTTTTCGATGTAGGATTTTAACAGCTTGCGCCGGTTTGGGGAGGCAAAGATAATTTCTGCATACATGGCTGCATCCTGGGCAAACAGCCGGCCGACCATGCCCAGCTCCAGTCGGTAGATGGGGCTGGAAAACTCCAGGGTGCGCGCTACGGGCACCTGCTTGCGGGCCATGAACTGGCCGAACGCAAAAGTGGCAAAATGACGCAGGGATTGGACCACTGCCATGATCTCGTCATGTTCCGCAGGCGATGAATGCACAATAACCGCTCCCCAGGCGATGAACTGGTCAAGAATCCACCGGCAGGCTTGCTGGTCCCTGCCCGGGCAGGCCACGATGATCTGCTTGTCCAAAGACGAGGTGGTGGGGCCGAACAAGGGGTGCAGGCCCATGACCGGGCCCTTGTGAGAGTCTTTCATGGCTTGGGTGGGGGCCTCTTTGATGCTGGTCAGATCAGTCAGCACGGCCCTGGCGGGAAGGTGCGGGGCAAGGGCGTGGATGGTGTCAACGGTTTTTTCAATGGGCACGGAAACAACAGCCAGGTCCACGTCCCTGCAGAGCTCTTCGACCCGGTCCCAGTCCTGGCTGCCCATGAGACGCACCTGGTAGCCGGCTGCGGAAAAACAGGATTCAAAGTACCGGCCCATCTCACCGTATCCGCCCACAATCAGCACCACCGCCCCGGGACGCAGGCCCTTGCGGCTCATCTGGCCGCTTTGCTCCATGCGGGAGCGGCGCAGCACAGAACGGAAAAGTTCTTCCACGAAATCCGGATCCAGGCCCGCTTTTCGCGCCCGGGCGCGGCGATCGGAAATCAGGTCTTCTTCCCTGGCCGGATGATATACGGGCAGGTGATGCTGTTTTTTTATTTCAACGATTCGGCCCACTTGTTTCTGGCGCTCTGCAAGCAGTGAGACGATTTTTTGATCTGTCTGGTCGATGTTTTCCCGAAGATCTGCAAGCTGTATTTCGTAATCGCTGCTGTGGCTGTTTGCCATGATTATGTCCTTTTGGTCAGTGCCGCCAAATTTGAAAATCGCTCAGTTTAGAAAAATATAACATCACATAGCAGAACATATAAAATCCAATCAGGATGTCAAGTGCAAGCAGAAATTTAAAATCCTGTTGAGATATTTTTTTGCATACCAGGCCAGAAAGCGGTATGTTCTTGGCTCTGGATATTTTTTTCTTTAATTCGGGATCCGGGGTTTTTATGAAACGCAGCATGTGGATTTCCCTGGGTGCAGGCATTTTGCTGTCTGTGCTCGGTTTTTATTTCGCATTTCGAAATATCCCTGCTGGCCTGCTTGTAAAAAGCCTTGCAGGGATAGATTATCCCTGGCTGGCCGCAGGGGCGGCTGTTGGCCTGTTTTCTTTTGTGGTCCGGGCCCTGCGGTGGCAGTTGATTTTAGGGGCATCGGAAAAATTGCCTTTTGCGGCCGTGTATCACCCCACCATTATCGCTTTTATGATCAACACTGTGCTGCCGGGCCGGGTAGGTGAACTGGCCCGGCCGGTTATTTTAAGGCAGCAAAACAATGTGCCGTTCACCCTTGGTGTTACAACAGTGATCGCAGAGCGGATGCTTGACATGATAACCCTGGTTGCGCTGTTTGCCTGGGTCATGTCTGTGGTGCACATTGAACCGGGTCTTGAGATATCTTTTCGAAACTGGCAGCTCGACAGGGAGCTGCTCAACAGCATCGCCCGGCAGGTCAGCAGGTTGTGCATCATAATCACTGTCGGGCTGGCAGTTTTGAGCCTGCCTGCTGTACAGCGTTTTTTAAAGGCTGTTATACTGAATGCTCCCGGGCGAATTCTGGCCAAACGCCCCCCTGCGGCAGACAAGCTTCGTGAAAAGATAAGCATTCCCCTTGCCCGCATGATTGATCACGCAGGCTCCGGGCTGCTTATGATACAGCGCCCCATGCGTCTTGGGCTTTGCCTTTCTTATTCAGTTGTTATCTGGATTCTGCAGGCAGGTGCACTTTATCTGGCAACATTTGCCTTTCCGGCCGTGGAGCTGGATTTTTTTCAGGTGATGACTGTTTTTATAATTATCTGTTTTTTTATCATTCTGCCGTCT
>JAABTZ010000620.1 GCA_011389605.1 Desulfobacteraceae bacterium | reverse complement strand
ATATGGAAATAGAAATTTTAAAAATTTGAAACGTTCAGTTTAGGTTACACCCGGAAAAAGGATTCCTCAAATTCCGGCCGGTCCTGGTACTTGGCCATGAAAAAACCGGGCAGGGATTCGGCCTGTTCAAACAGGTTCGGGTCCACATCGATGCCCGCTTCATGCATGGCACTGACTACACTTTTCGGATCCGGCGGGCACCCCTTGATGGCGATCATCTTCTGGATATCAGGGTGATCCTTGTTTTTCTTGTACATGCACTGGCCCAGCAGAATCGTGGCTTTCATTCCGGGTGCCGGCTCCATGGCCTTGCCTGTAAGCACCTCCACCTTGTCCCATGGCTCTCCTTTCCATGCATAGCGGATGGCTGTCAGCGCCAGGCCGTTTAGGCCGGTGCAGTAAGTGCACATGGTGTCGTCAAATTTTCTGTAAAAAAGACCATCAAGCCCCTGTTTTGCAAGCGGTGCCGGGATTTCCCGGCTGTCTTCCCGGCAATAGGCAAAATCGTATTCATGGTATGCGGCCACATCTTCGATTTTTTCACCGGTAATTTCCACGTCTGAAAGATCCAGGGGCCTTTTGCGGTTGGCAGCGGCATGTCTCAGATAAGGCACGTCGGCCGGGTCATGGCCAAGCAGCCGCGTGCCGGTTAAATCTGCTGACAATACATCGGCAGATGCAACAAGCAGATTGGTGCGGTGCATTTTTCCGTCAAAAGCCGGGCCTCTTTCCACGGTGTATATGCCGTCGATGAGGGTGAGCATGGGCGGCATTTTGTCTGCCAGCCTGGCGATGTGAAAATTCAGGTCTTTTTCCGGGTCTGCATTGTGACATTTTTTCCTCGAGGGAATATCAATGGTGCCCTTCAGGTTTTTTATGCCAAGGCTTACCATGGTTTGATTATGCGTTTTCATGGGCGGAATGTCCACTACAAAATCGCTGTGTAAAATATCCGTGTTGAATTTCAGCACAATGCCATCACCCAGGTCAACTTTTTCAAAGGGGCGCTCCATTACATTGATTGCCTTAACGCCGTACTTCTCGCCAAGCTTTTTATAACCAAGGGTTTCAAAGGCATGGGCCGGGGTCAGCTTGTCTTTTGGATCGGCAACAATGCCTTCTCCTATTGTTATATCCCGGATGTCCCTTTCGTAAAGCAATCTTACAACATCCTCGATAACCCTGGATGTTGTGATAACCCCCCATTTGGGAAAGTTGCATACCTTTGTCCAGAATACTATGTTGGGCTTGATAAAGACCTTTGCCCCTGGCGGAAGATGATCCAGGCCGCCGCAGAGGTCTATGGCATTTTTTACCGATTCATAAGGTTTTTCATACTTTGCGATTGATACGCGGTGTTTTTTCATTATCCCGGAGGTCCTTTGCTGTTTTACTCGGTTTTTCCCTCGATAAAGCCTGGAATGGAAAATGCCGGTTTAGGATAAGTGTAAAAACCTTTTCCGGTTTTGGCTCCAAGATTGCC
>JAABTZ010000219.1 GCA_011389605.1 Desulfobacteraceae bacterium | reverse complement strand
TGGCTCCAAGATTGCCACTGTCCACATAGTTTTTAAGAAACTGGGCATTTTTTTTGTCCTGAGGGACTTTCTGCTGTTTGGCCCAGTAATCAGTGACTTTCCAGACTGTATCAATACCTATTGAGTCCATTATCCCAAAGGGGCCTATGTCCATTCCCATAACCCCCATCCATGAGCGGTCCACATCTTGGGCCTCGGCCACCCCGTTTGCGGCAAGGCTCTGGGCGCTTTTGAGCAGTTCCATGAGCATGGCGTTAAACACGTAGCCGTTGTTCTCCTTTTTAAGGACAATTGGAACATGGCCTATGCGCCGGGCAAAAGCTTCGATAACCTTTGCGGTTTCCTTTGAAGTGCCCGGATGAGGCATGACATCAACGATATTGTTATACCGGGTATCATGGAAATGAAATGCCGCAAACCGGTCAGGACGTCCCGTTTGTGCGGCAAACATTGACGGCAGAAGAGAGGATGTGTTGGTGGTAAAGATGGTATGTTTGGGGCATATATCATTGAACCGGGCAAAGACCTTGCTTTTGAGGTTTGGATCTTCAGGAACAGACTCACTTATAAAATCGGCTGATTTGCCGGCTTTTTCAGCATCGAGTTCCGGGCAAATCCGTCCCAGGGCGGCGTCTGCCCCTTGGCGGGTCAACCGGGAGGTTGTTACAAAGATCCGGGCCAGTCTGCCCATGCGGTCTAAAGCATTGTCAAGCAGCTCCTGTTTGATGTCATGCATGATTACATCATATCCAAATGCAGCGCACTGGAATCCTATCTGCTGGCCCATGGTGCCGGAGCCGATGATCAAAACCGTTTTGATGTCTTCAACTTTCAAGATTATCTCCCTGATTTTTTGCTTGCCGGCAGATTAATCCGGATTTTTGCTCCAAAAAAACCGCCTGTTGCTTGTTAAAATTTTCTACATTTTTTTCCAGACGGCACAAAATCACCTTGATGGGGACAGATCTGCTAAGCGGGCACAGCGGCTCATCGCTTATTGTCATGTTTATATTGCACCGTTTTTATCCCCATCAAAATACCTGGCCCGGGTTTCAACCCGTCCCCGGGATTATGCCAGATATACTCATTTCACGTCCTGAATGTCAAGGCTACTAAATATGATGGAACCGTAAAAAGTCCAATATCTGCGTTACACGCGATTTCTGAAGAATTTCACGTACGGCTAAGTACGCTGCATTCTTCGAAATCGCGCAAGCCTTGATCTTGGACTTTTTGCGGCGCCATCTGAAAACCGACTTTTTACGACTGCATTTAAAAGGAGTCAATTATGCCCAATGCCTATGATGCAGCCTACCGGCATTCCCTTCAAGACCCGGAAGGCTTCTGGGGGAAAATCGCAGAAGACTGTCACTGGTTTGAAAAATGGGACAAAGTCCTCGATGATTCCCAAAAGCCCTTGTACCGGTGGTTTACCGGGGGCGTTTTAAACACCTGCTACAATGCGCTTGACTTCCATGTTGATGACCGGGGCCGCGGCAATCGTACAGCCCTGATCTATGACAGCCCTGTCACCGGTACCATCTGCAAATATACCTATTCCGAGCTTCGCGACATTGTTGCCGTGTTTGCAGGTGTGCTAAGCAATCACGGTGTTACAAAGGGCGACCGTGTTATCATTTACATGCCGATGATACCTGAGGCCGTAATAGCAATGCTTGCATGTGCACGTATCGGTGCCATTCACTCCGTTGTTTTCGGAGGATTTGCCGCCCGGGAGCTGGCCACGCGCATCGACGATGCCCGGCCCAAAGTTATCGTGTCTGCCTCCTGCGGTATAGAAGGCCAGAGAGTCATTGATTATAAGCCACTGCTTAACGAAGCCATCAACATTTCGAAAAACAAGCCTGAATCGTGCATAGTCTACCAGCGCCCTCAGAAACAGGCAATCCTTGTTCCGGGCCGGGATACTGACTGGGAAGCTGCCACAAAAAGCGCCGCCCCGGTGGAATGCGTGCCGGTTGCTGCCACTGATCCGCTCTACATTCTTTATACCTCCGGGACCACGGGACAGCCAAAGGGCGTTATTCGTGACAACGGCGGACATCTTGTTGCGCTTAAATGGAGCATGAAGGCCATATATGATATTGACCAGGACGATATCTGGTGGGCGGCATCAGACGTTGGCTGGGTTGTCGGGCATTCTTATATTGTATATGCACCTTTATTTAAGGGATGCACTACCGTGCTTTTTGAGGGAAAACCGGTTGGAACACCTGATGCCGGAGTTTTCTGGCGGGTAATTTCAGAACACAATGTAAAGTGCATGTTCACAGCCCCCACGGCCTACAGGGCTATCCGGCGCGAAGACCCTCAGGCCCTGCTTTTGCACAACCATGACCTGTCAAATTTCAAGATTCTTTTTCTTGCAGGGGAACGCTCTGATCCTGCCACTATCCAGTGGTCGGAAAAGCATCTAAACGTTCCGGTGATCGATCACTGGTGGCAGACGGAAACCGGGTGGGCCATTGCTGCAAACTGCATGGGCCTGCATGCCTTTCCTGTCAAATACGGATCACCCACAAAGGCAGTACCCGGGTGGGATGTAAGGGTGTTGAATCCGGAAAACCAGGAAATGCCTGCAGGCGAGATAGGTGCCCTTTCAGTCCGCCTGCCTCTTCCTCCGGGCTCCCTGCCCACGCTGTGGGAAAACGACCAGCGATACATTGACGCATATCTCAAAGAGTATCCGGGATATTACAAAACCGCCGATGCGGGCATGATAGACGAAGATGGCTATATTTACGTCATGTCCCGAACCGATGATATCATAAATGTGGCAGGACACAGGCTGTCGACCGGCGCCATGGAAGAAGTGCTGGCCTCGCATCCTGACGTGGCCGAAGCCGCGGTTCTTGGTGTCCACGATGAGCTGAAAGGACAGGTTCCGGTTGGTTTCCTGGTGCTTAATGCCGGAATTGAGCGGGAACCCGGTGAAATCATAAAAGAGGTGGTTTCAATGGTCCGCGAACAGATCGGTCCAGTGGCCGCATTTAAAAAAGCAGCCATTGTAAAACGACTGCCCAAGACCAGATCAGGTAAAATCCTTCGCGGAACCATAAGAAAGATTGCTGACAATCAGGAATTCAAGGTGCCTGCCACAATAGACGACCCGGCAATTTTAGATGAAATCCGTCAGGTGCTGGCAGGCATCGGACTGGGACAGACTGACAAGTGAATTAAAGATCGTAAGGCAGAAAGCCAGATTAATCAGAATTCCTGCCTTACAATGCCGGCTTGTTTAAGCTGCCTGATCTCCCCTGCTCCGTAGCCCAGTTTTCCGAGAATCTCATCGGTATGTTCACCCATTGCCGGGGCAGGCTTGCTGGTTTCCGCGCGGCAGGCGGAAAAAGAAACCGGAAAGCCAGGCAGGCTTATATTGCCGAGCCGCGGGTGTGAAAACTGGCGCATGTAACCGTTGGCCAGGGCCTGTTTGTCTGTTTTGATTTCAGACAGATGCCGTACCGGGCAAAACATTAACCCGCCGTTTAGAAAAATATCGATCCATTCATCCCTGGTTCGGGTGGCTATGACGGCATCGCATTTTTCCAGGAGTTGCCCCCCGGGGACAGGGCGGCCGGCATCATCGGTAAATCGGGAATCCTCAAGTATATGCTCAAGGCCGGTAAGCCGGCAAAAGATGCCCCAGTATTTTTCCTCCGGATGGTGGGTGCCCATGATCCAGCCTCCGTCACTGCATTTAAAACGGTTTCGCAGTGGCGAATGGGCCGTGCGCAATGATCTTAGGCATGGATTTATGCCCAGCACGCTGTCTAAAACAAGGTTCGGATGCTGGAGCCACAGGGCCGTGCTGTAAAGTGACAGATGGACTTCCTGGCCCATACCCATGCGCTCGCGAACCAGCAGGGCCGATAAAATAGCATGGCTTGCGGCAATGGCCGTGGCCTGATCAAGGATTCCCAGATGCATTGGGGTTGGCTCAGTGGTGCCGGTAACAAAAGTCATCCCTGATACAGCCTGCCCCAGGGGGTCAAATGCGCCCATGTCGCTCATGGGGCCTTCTGCCCCGTAACCCGACACGCTGGCGTGAATCAGTTTTTCATTAAATGGCTTCAGGCTGGGATAATCAATTTGCAGCTTTTCCCTGGTCGATTTTCGCAGGTTGGTCAAAAACACATCGGTTCGGGCAATAAGACGATGAAAAACCTTTCGGCCTGATTCTGTTTTGATATCCAGATATATGCCTTTTTTATTACGGTTGGAAACCTCAAACATGAGGCTTTCCCCGTCTTCCATGGTCATGTCCACATCAGCAACCTTTGTCCAGTACCTTTCCGGATCACCCACGCCGGATTCGATCTTTATGACCTCAGCTCCCATGTCA
>JAABTZ010000218.1 GCA_011389605.1 Desulfobacteraceae bacterium | reverse complement strand
CGTGTGCTCTTCCGATCTGAGCTTTTAACGAAATTTCCCTGAGCCAGATTGTGTCCCGGAGTTAAAAAATTTGCCCCAGTCAATAACCCGGCTCACTTTTACCACCCTTATCATCCTGGCTTTAATACAGGTTATTCCGGCACAGGCAAGGGCTGAAAACACCCGGCAAACCCTGGTAATCCAGCATGTCAGCTTTACTGGAATCAATAACCTTTCCAAAAAAGAACTTATCCAAACCCTGGCGGTCCGGGACCGGCCGGCCTGGAGATTCTTTGGGGCAAAGCCAACGGCCACACGCCAGGACCTGGAAGACGATTTGCTGCGCATCAGGCAATATTACAGGGATCGCGGATATTACAAGGCCCGGGCGCAATATCATATTGTCAAATCCCGGCCTGACAGCTGTTATTTGCAAGCCGCCCCCCAGGCAGAAGATGACACTGAAATGGCCCGGCAAAACAATGAGAGGGCCTGCCGGGTATGGGTGGTATTTGAGGTCCTTGAAGGGCCGCCGGTTGTCATCGATCATATAGAGTGGGAGTTTACAGATTCCAGCAGCCAGGTTTGCCCGGACATGTTTACAAAACACCTCCGGTTAAAAAACGGACAGGTTTTTAACACTGCGGACTACGAGGAAGCCAAAGAAAAAATCAGGGAACTTCTGGGCCGGCAGGGATATCCCTTTGCATCAGTGCAGGGACGGGTCCGTGTTGAACTCTTTCTTAACACGGCCCGGATTATCTTTAAAATTGATCCGAAAAAAAAATATGACTTCGGCCGGATTCACTTCACCGGCCACAAAGGTATTGTCGATGAAAAAATCCTTGAGCGGGCACTTGTCTTTGAATCCGGACAACGCTATGATTCCGGCAAAATTGATGTAAGCCGCAGAAACCTTTTTGATTTAAACACGTTTCAAAGTGCGGTGATAAGACCGCAAAAGCCGGAAAACCACGACAAAGAAGTCGATATTCACGTGGAGGTCAAGCCCCGCAAAAACCAGAGTGTGGAACTGGGAGCCGGATATGGCTCAGAAGACGGCCTGCGTCTGCAAGGTGCCTGGCGCTACCGGAACCTGACGGGCAATGCCGATCGTTTCTCGCTTTTGGCCAAACGCTCTGATCTTCTGGAAAATATCGAAGGACAATACCAGTGGCCCTACTTATGGGGCCGCAAAAACACCCTGCATATAAAATCAGGCTATGAAAGGCAGGATGACCAATATTACAGGCTGCAAAGAGGATTTGCTACTGCATCTGTAAAACACCGGCTCTCCGGGCACTGGACTGTTACCCCTTATTATTCCCTGATGACCAACAGGCCAGACCGCATAGCCCAAAGCATTCCCGAGGCTGAATGGTCCAGGGAAAAAGGCACGGATTACCTGATTTCGGCAGTCAAGCTCGCAGTTGACCGAATTAAGGTCGACGATGAACTAAATCCACGCAAAGGCACTGTTTTTGAACTTTCCATGGAAGCGGCAGGCTCTGCTCTTGGTTCGGAAATAGATTACTACCAGCCCAAGATTGAAGCCAAGGCATACATGCCTGTTTACGGCAAAGTGATTCTTGCGGCCCGGGTGCGGATTCAGGCCATTGAGGAGATAAAAGATACGCAGCATCTCCCCATATTCCTGAAGCAGTTTCTCGGAGGCAGCAAAACCGTAAGAGGTTACCAATATCAGCAGTTAAACATCTATGACAAACAGGACCAGCTGATTGCAATTGGCGGCAAAACCTCTTTTTGCTCCAACCTGGAGATGCGGTTTCCTGTTTATAAAAAACTGACAGGCGTGGCTTTTATTGATATGGGAATGTTAAATGCCGATTCTTTTTCACTGGAAATCAATCAGATGCGCTATACTATCGGCATTGGGGCGCGGTTTAACACAGTGATCGGCCCGGTGCAGATAGACCTGGGCTACAAGCTAAACCCTCCCAGAGGAAGCCTCATTGAAACTGAATCTGCCGACACCTCCCCGTGGGGTCTGCATATAAATATAGGGCACGCATTTTAAACAGGATCCGGAAATCTTGAAAAAAAATACAACAGCAACAAAAATCCAAAACAATTTTATACTAAAGACACTGATACGCCTTGCACTGGTTTTCAGCCTTGTGCTTGCAGCCGGACTTGGCACTGCTTTTTTATGTCTTCAGACTGATTCCGGTAAAACCTGGGCCCTGGCAAAAATCACCGCGGCGCTGGAACAATCCACCAGTGCGGGCATTGACGTGGGTCAGATTTCCGGCAATCTGCTGACAAAAGCGATTCTGCACAACGTGACCATATACGGAGAAGATCCCCTAAAGCCCCTTTTTGAAATCAAAGAGGCGATTGTTGAATATCCCTTTCCTCCGCGCATTGCCGGCCGGTTCCATGTCAATCGGTTAACGGTTTCCGGTCTGTCAGTGCACCTGGCAGCAGACGAATATAATAATTGGAATACAGCTGCCCTGCTGCCCCGGTCCTTTACACACCAGGGGAGTGGAAAAAAGGAGCGCCAAAAAGAATTAAACAGGCCTGGCGGCTTTAAGCTGTCAGTCCGGGATGTTATAATAAAAGATGCAAATCTCACCCTTTCCTGGCACGCGTTTAACAGGCGCCAGGTTCTGCGCTTTACTAACGGGGAGTGTCAGGCCGGTTTAAACATCAGCCGGCAGATCCGCATCAGCATCCAGGATCTTGCCTTTGGAATTGTGCAGCCCCATGCTGTTATCCAAAAAGTTTCCGGGGGCATTGAATATGATCTTAGCCGCCACAGGCTCATTTTTGATCAGACCAGAGTAAAAACACAAGAATCACAAATGGATGCCAACGGTCATATCGACTTTGCCGGAGGAGTGAATTTCAGCCTGGCCGGCGACCTGCAGCGGATTTCAGCTGATGAACTGGGAGAAATGTTTTTTCTTCCCGTAACCCCGGAAATTAATATTGCCGGCAATGTCTCCGTTCGGGGCCGCCTTGACAATCTTGTTCATAAATTCAGGCTGCAGTGGGAATCGTCTTTGATAGAAGGCCGGGCAACGGCCAACTACAAAGGAAAATCAGCCACGGGATTTTCCGCTGACATTGGCTTTAAACAAATTCATCCGGAAGCATTTCCAATATTTCCCCAGCAGGAGATAGGGGGCCGGGCAACCGGTCGTTTTCAGATCCGTGCCGAGGGCCTGCGAACAAAGCATCCTTTATCCGAGATGACCCTGTTTCTTGAAGAATCGAATGTAATGGGAATCTTTGCGCAAAAGGCCGAAATCATGGCAACCACGGACGGCAGCGATCTTATCGTCCGTCAGTTGACCGCAGACACACAGGCAGGACAGATTAAAGCAGAAGGAACCATTGGCCGTTTTTTTAAACCTGAAACCAGACCATTTTCATTCCAGGCCCAAACCCGAAACCTGGACCTGTCAGGTCTCTCACCAAAAACACCCTGGCCTTCACAACTCAACCTGGAAATCAATGCCCGGGGCCGGATTCCTGCCTCGGGCTCAATCCTTGATTCAGAAACCGAACTGCGGATAGAGGCAAAGCCTTCAGAAGTTACCGGCCATGATATTTATGACGCCGGGCTCCATGTCACCAGCAAGGAGGGCAGCCTTGAAATCCACTCATTTCATGTCCGGGCAAAAGCTGGTCAGTTGCAGACATCGGGTGAAATCGGATTGTCTCAAAAAAATTTAAATCTTTTTCTTTCAGCAGATATTTCAGAACCTGCCGTGTTAAAACCGCTTTTTACAATACTTAAAACCAGGCCAGAGCATGGCAGTATTTCACTGGAAGCCAGTATTTACGGAAACCTTATGCAGCCGGAAATCCAGTTTGCCTTTAAAGCCGAAAAAATGCGCGCAAAAAACTGGACATGCCACCGGGCTGATCTGGAAGGTAAATGGAAGGGCAGTGTTTCCACGCACAGGTTTGCCTTCAATGCCAAGGCAAGGGATCTGGTGTACAGGGGTTTGAAAATAGATAAATTGTCAGCCGGAGCCCGGGCAGAGGGGTCAACTGCAGACTGGAACATCAACGCAGTCCTTGATACAGGAGACAGCCTTGGTTGCTCCGGCAGTGTGCCCGGATACACAAATCCTGAAAAGACTCTGGAGCTCAAGGACTTTTATTATAAACCAGCAGAACTGCCAGCTATAAACAGCACCGGCCCTGTCCGGTTAGTGCTTACTGACAATGGCCACCTGCATATCCGGGAGCTTGAACTGGCATGGCAGAAGGCCGGCTTAAAGGCCTCAGGCCGGCTTGATCTTGCCGGTGACGGCCAGGTCCAAACAGAAATTCATATCAAAAATATCGACTTCCGGCAGCTGCACCAATATTTTCCAAAACTGTCGTTTATCCACGGCCTTGCCAGTGCGGATCTGTATCTTGCCGGAACTTTGAAAAACCCCGAAATCAGCCTGGATGCTGCCGCAACAGATCCAACTATAGGAAATATAAGATTTTCATCCGCACGACTTGCAGGCAGATATGATTCGGGAAAAATCAACTGGCAGGCAAATGCCTTAAGCCATAACGCCGGAAGCGTTGCCGGCACAGGAACTCTTGCCGCCCGCTTTGGCCTTGTCCCGTTTGTCTTTCTGCCCAAATCCGACGGGCTGGATGGGCAACTTGCAATAAAGGATTTTGCCATTTGTGCATCAGACTTTACCGATGCCCGGCAATTTTTATCCAGGGGGATTTTAAATGCCAGGGCCCGCCTGGACGGAGACATTAAACATCCTGAAATAAGAGCAGACATCCATTTTTCAGAAGGCCTGATACAAGCCCCGTCATACGGACTCAACTGGGAGGGGATAACCGCAGACCTGCAGCTTGAACCGGACATGCTTTATATCAAGAATTTCACAACAGCCAGCCAGGGAAAAGAAAGCATTTCGGTCCGGGGAACAATTGCCCATGATCATTTCATTCCCGGCTCCATGAATATCCGGTTAACAGGCAGGGATATCGGTATAAATTACCGCGATGCCGCGATCTTCAATGCTTCTCCTGATCTCACTGTTTCCGGAACTCTTGCAGAGCCTGAAATCAGGGGGGATGTCAGGATTGAAAACGGGGAAATCAGCATGGAAAGGGTCTTACGCCAGGGCCCTGCTGAAATTGAAGTAATACATGAGCCCGCAGAGCAAGCCGAAATATATCACCTGCCCGAACGCGGCGATTCTCGGCCGTGGGTTGACTGGCTTGCCGCCGATATTCATATTTATTCTGATAAGAATCTTTGGATAAAAGGCGATGATATAAATGCGCAAATCGCTGGAAATCTGCGCGTGGAAAAACAATCAGGGGCTGCTGTACGCATTTCAGGGCCCCTGGATGTGCTCAGGGGAAATTATTTTTTCAGGGATCGCATCTGCAAGCTAAGAAACGGAGAAATTGTTTTTTCAGGGACAGAAAAAAGCGATCCTGATGTTTCAATTCATGCAGAAACCCGGGTAAACGGAGTTACAATCATTATCTCCCTTTCAGGTTCAGCCCGGAACCTGGAGCTTTCTCTTTCCAGCGAGCCGGAAATGGATCAGGTAGACATTATATCATATCTGCTTTTCGGACGGGCCAAGACAGACCTGTCAACAGCTGAATCTTTCAGGGCGGAAGAAGCGGCCCTGAGTCTTACCGGGCAGCTGGCCGCAGACCAGATCCGGCAGATTCTGGGCAAGTCTTTCCCATTGGATTTGCTGCATATAAGTGCCGGCAACGGAGACCTTGCCCAGGGGGGTCTATCCATGGGCAAATACCTGCGGCCCAATGTTTTTGTCACTTACAGTCAGGGATTCTCGGAGGCGGCCACAAGCAGCCTGGCAGTCGATTATGAAATAAACCGGAACTTTTCCCTGGAAGCACACATAAGCGAAGAACAAACATCAGCG
>JAABTZ010000217.1 GCA_011389605.1 Desulfobacteraceae bacterium | reverse complement strand
AAAACAGCAATCAACTCCTGGATTCGGAAAAGTGGAATCGCCTGCAAATCTCTGCGGAAAGCACAATCAAAAATCTTGATGGTCTTGTCTCGGATACCAGAAATGCAGTCAAAAAAGTTGATGCAAACATTGCAGAAAGCGCCGGCCATTTTGACAGCGCTGTTGCCGAGGTCCGGAAAGCTGCCGGGACAGCTGAAGACGTGTTTGCAAAAGGATCCAGGGGCCTGGATGCCGCAGGGAGCAGGGCAGGAGACTATGACCGGCAACTATTGGAAATTATCGAAGAGCTGCGGGAAGCCACTGTCCGGTTAAACCTACTTATAGAACAGGTTCAGAATCAACCTTCAAGAATTCTATATGGCCCGCCGATGCCGGCCAAGCAGGTGGAACCGGAAAAAAACAGGTAAAGCCGCCTTTAAACAATAGGAGCATATAAAACATGAGCAATAAAATTGCCTGGATGACCATGGCAGCCCTGGTAACTGCCGCGGCCGCCTTTACCGGATGCTCCGGATTAAGGGCCGAGCCAGAGCAAATACAGTATTACACATTATCATATCAGCCTGCGCAGTTAAATGACAAAGACCCGGCCCATCCGGCCGTGGTCCTTGAAGTCAGGCCTTTTGATGCAGCAGCTCCGTACCGGTCAAGGCAAATTGTATATGCCGACAATCAATACCGCCGCAAAACTTATGTATATCACCAGTGGATCTCAAAACCGGCTGACATGCTACGGGACCTTATCATTCGCGACCTTCGGGCCGCAAATTTTGCCGGGGCGGTAACCGGCACATCAAAAGATGTGCAAAGACCTACTCATGTGTTAAAGGCTTCCATTGAAGCATTTTATGAAGATGACGCCCAAAATCCCTGGCAGGCCGTACTTGTGCTGACAGCCACTCTGGCCAGCAGCCCCGGCAATGGCTCAAGCCCTGCCATTTTGCTTCAGAAAACCTATGAAGCAAGAAAAGAAATGGATCAAAACAATCCCATGGGCCTGGTATCGGCCATGAGCACGGCTTTTGCCGGGGCTTCGGGCCAGATTATCTCAGATATCCTCAACTCCCTGGAATCATCCTGATTCTTAAAATGTATTTTCCCGGACAAATTCTTTGAGGTCCCTGCGCTTGGGTGCTGATGGGATCTTTGATGGATATCCCATGGGAATAAGGCTGACCAGCTCATAATTTTCGGGCAGATTAATGACTGCTGCAGCTTTTTTTTGATCAAAAAGCCCCATTATAACAGAGCCCAGACCCATGGCATGAGCTGCAAGAGACAAGTTCTGGGCGGCAAGCCCAAGATCAAACATAAACCAGTCTCCAAACTTCGTGGTGACCTTGTCCTTGTAATACCCTGATTCTTTTAATCTTGCGCAAAGGGCAAGCACAACCGGGGCATTGCCCACAGACTTATGTGCAGGATTGGATTTCGGCACGGCTTCTTCCTGAAGACGGGACTTTGTGGCAGGATCTTTTATTACCACCACCTCCCAGCACTGGGTATTTGCCCAGGAAGGTGCCCATTGAATAGCCTCAAGAACGGATTGCAGCACGTCTTCAGGAATTGTTTTGTCTTCAAAATTGCGAACGGTCCGTCTTTCCATGATCGCCTTAATTACGTCATTTTCCATGGTTACCTCCGCTTTTTAAATGCTTCTTATTTGACGGCTGGGCTGTGGGATAAAAAACCCGCAGCCATTTCCAGGTCTTCGGGTGTTGTAATCTTTATGTTGCGTCTGCTGCCTTCTATGATGAGTACAGGAACTCCCATGCGCTCCACAAGTGATGCATCGTCAGTGGCTGCAAAGCCATCTGCGGATGCCTGCTCAAAGGCCTTTTTGATCAAATCCCAGCCAAAGGCCTGAGGGGTCTGAGCCAGCCAGATATTATCCCGGCTTACGGTTTGGGCAATCACGCTGCCTTCAGAAACACGCTTGAGAGTATCCGAGGCAGGAATGCCGGCAATACATGCTCCTGTTTCTGCGGCACCATCGACACAGGCTTCTATGTTTTCAGGACTTACAAAGGGCCGCACGCCGTCATGGATTACCACCACAGGCTCATGTCTGTCCATGGCCTTTATACCCAAATACACGGAATCCTGCCTGCGGGCTCCCCCGGCAATTATCATTATCTGCTTGCCTGAATCAACATGCGGCAAAATAACCTGCCTGCAAAAATCAATGTCCTGCCCGGGCACAACCAGACAAATATTTGAAATGCTACGATGCAGGGCAAAAACCTGGAGAGTTCGGGCAATAATGGGGATGTTTCCGATCTCAATGAACTGCTTGGCAACAGTTGACCTCATCCGCAGGCCGCTTCCGGCAGCAACTATAACCGCAGATGCAGTATGCAGTTTTCCGCTCATGGGCCGTGCCCGCCTATCTCAAATACTTAAGACTCTTGGGAAGGGCAATGCCTTTTCCCATCCTGTCTTCGCCATAATTGACACCGGCAAGCACCTCTATGTCCTTTAATGCCCGTACATCGCCTTCAAAAACCACCTCGTCAATTCCCTCTTTCTGGATCATCCCCCCGGCCCATTGGATATCAAGCACACTGCTGGCATCAAACCTGTGATCACCCACAACCAGTTCCACCTGTCCCCCGTATTTTTGCACCACCTTTGCCACCAGCAGACTGGGGCGGCAATGAAAGCCCAAATCCCTGGGAATGGGTGTGCGCACAGAACCTTTTTCAACATTTTCTTTTAAAATTTCACGCGCCACGTCCCTGCCGGAGGCAAAATAATGATTCACATAATAAAGACCGTAATTGATTGTACAGTCCAAAAGCCGGTCCGGATCAACCAGCTGGCAAAGCCGTTCGCGCACCACGCGGTATATGTTTTTATAGCCGACCTCTATGAGATGCCGCTCGTAGAAATGCAGCAGCCGCCCCATGATCTGCAGCAGGTGAAAGATTACTGAAAAATAGGACCGAAACTGTTTTAGCCGCCGGTTTCCGTACAGGAACCCTCCATGAATGACATAAGAATCAAAGGAGGATTGAAGGTTGTGGACCAGCATTTCAAAGCGCCGGATTTCAACTTCATTGACCTTGTCTGGCACCAGCGCCTTAAGACCGTCGCGGTCATAGACTTCATAGAATTCGTAGGTGTCGAAATCATCTGCAATGGAGAGAAACTCGTTGGCCACACGCACTATCTGGTTGCGCTGCTGGTCCTTGTCTTCATCGTAAATATTGTAATCAAGCATTTCCCCGGAAGAAACTCCGGGAAAATTGGAAGCCGGATATCCGCCTTCCACAGGTTCGGCAACCCCCAGACGGCTTGCCTCATCTAAAATTGCCGGTGCCAGGCTGGAAAGGGAACCGATGATAAAGGAGAGCACGACATCGCCTTGAACCCGGAACTCATCTTTGCCATCAATATCATAGAACACAAGCCTGTTTAAAACATGCTTCTGGGTGTAGCCGGCAAGGCTCAGATGCCTGACTGCAGCGGCAAGCTCACGGTAATAGTACCAGTCAGCATTATTTTTTGCCCCGTGAAAATCCAGAAAATCCTCAAGCAGGTGGGAGCTGGTAATCAGCTTGGAATACAGACTTTTGGTAAAGGTGCATTCCGTATCCGGGCAGGAACGGATAAACATCAGACAGCGCATATAGTTGTGTGAATAAAACCTCACCCGTTCAGCAAAGGAAAGATCGCAAAAACCTTTTTCCGCCTCTGTTTCCATTGAATCCGCCTATATTGCCTCGTGTTGTGTCCAGCCCGCCACCCGGTCAATTTCCTCTGCCAGGCCGGAAGGCATACCTGTTATGTCATTGCCCTTAAATCAGATGCGGCCGGCGCCATCCGTAAGCCGGATTCTGTTCCGGCATCCTGGTTGCCCGGGATACCGGCGGCGATCATTCATCTGTGGATGCCGGTTGCCCGGCATCTCCTGCGACCTACCCGGGAGCATCAGACGGGCCGTCCTCAAACGCTCCCCTATTCGGTCTTGCACCGGGTGGGGTTTACCTAGCTTCCCCGGTCGCCCGGGAAACTGGTGCGCTCTTACCGCACCGTTTCACCCTTACCCGGCACCCACATTTATTATCAGGACTGTTTCCGGCTTACCGGAGCCTGACAATAAAAGTGGGTGCCGGGCGGTCTGCTTTCTGTTGCACTTGCCTTCGCGTTGCCGCGACTCCACGTTATGGAGCACCCTGCCCTTTGGTGTCCGGACTTTCCTCCGGCCGCACGAAGCAAGCCGGCGATAGCCTGAATGACGCTGACCGCAAACATATTATAAAACATAAATCAAACGGTGACAATGCGGACACATGCGCAATTCATTTCCCCGGTGCAATTCATTATACATCTGAGGTGGTATGTTTAGAAAACATCCCTTGCATACCGCGTTTTCCACCTGCGCAAGGCCAAGGCCGCCGCACCGCTTCTTGACCTGTCTGTATTGTGTTACAAGACCGGGATCAAGCTTATCTGCAATTTTCAAAGCTTCCTGCTGCAACTGGTTCATGCGCTGCTTTAACGCCTCGGATTCCTGTACCAGCTGCTGTTTCTGTCCTTCAATCCGCTGCTGCTCGTCAGCAAACGCCTGATTTTTTTCAGCCAACTGCTTTTCCACTGCATCCATCTCATCAAGGCACTGCAGGGAAGCATCCTCTATCCTGGAACTGGCTGCCAGGATATCATCGATTTCCTTTAGCAGGCCCTGATATTCCCTGTTGGTCTTGACCGAATTAAGCTGCACCTGGCGTTTTTTTATCCTGACCTGGTGGGTTTCAAGCTCGCCTTCAAAAGATCTGTAATTTTTTTGCAGCGAGGCAAGACCGGCTTTTTTAACCTCCAGCTCCTGTGTCCAGGCCTGCAGACCGGCTTCCAGTGCGGCCATTTTATCCGGTATCTTATCAATTTCGGCCTGGACTCCGGCAACCTGACGTTCATTTTCCTGAAGTTCTATGAGCAGCTCAAGCTGCGGTCTGGTGATCGATAGCATAATTTATCCGGCTTTCATAGGTTTTCTGTTTTACATCATCTTCACACGTGAATAAAAGGATCGGCTTCACGATCAAAGGCCGTTACCCGTACAGTATCGCCAACAGCCCGGGCCGCCTGCCGTATTCTGGAGCAAATCACATCAACGACGATATGCTCGGAGGCAAAGTGACCGATGTCAATTAGCCCCCGCCCCTGCTGTGCAACGCTTACTGCTTCGTGATACTTTATATCCCCTGTGATCAGCACCTGTGCCCTGCTTGCCAGAAAATAATCAAGCAGACCGCCCCCGCTTCCCGAACATACTGCGGCACAGTCCACCAAAAGATCTGGAGGCCCTGAAAAACGTGCCCAGGCCAGACCCATATTTTTTTTCAAATCCCTGGTCAGATCCGCCAGTCGCTGGGGCGGGGTTACCGCACCGATTCGCCCGAGCCCCTGGGCGGATCTTTTGGAAGCCAGGGGGTAGACATCATATGCCATTGTTTCATAAGGATGACAGGCTTTTAATTGCTCAATCACCGCATCAAGATCACCCTTTTTTACCACGGTTTCCATTCTGGTCTCGGATACTTTGGAGAGCTGACCTGATTTTCCCTCATAAGGATCTGAGCCGGGACCGGGCATAAATGTTCCCTGTCCCGGACTGCCAAAGGTGCAGCATGAATAATTGCCTATTATTCCTGCCGGGCTTTGGCATACCGCCTCCACCATGCGCTCTGCATGATCTTCGGGGACAAAGACAACGAGTTTATAATTCTGCACAGGGGCTGACGGGCACAAAACATCGATATCACTGAGGCCGATTTTTTCACTCAACACATCATTGACGCCTCCCCGGGCACTATCGAGATTAGTGTGCGCGGCAAATATGGCAAGATGGTTTCTGGATGCAGAATCGATAATTGCACCGGGTGGG
>JAABTZ010000216.1 GCA_011389605.1 Desulfobacteraceae bacterium | reverse complement strand
CTTCGGAGAAGCGTTCTATGGTTACGGCAGTTGAATAGGGAATTTCCTGGCTGGTGTGCACAAAAAGTTTTTCCCTTATCATTTCAGCCACGATAAAACGTTCGGGCATATCCGTTAAGGCGTCGTCGGGATAATAGGGGGGTCCGAAGGGCAGCTTGCCGGCCATGGCACTGATCAGTTCAGGAACCTGGGTGCCGTTTTTTGCTGAAATGGGCACAATTTCACCAAATACGTCCAGGCCGGCCCATTTTTCAATCTGCACGAGCAGCTGCGGCTTTTCAACAAGATCAATCTTGTTTAAGGCCAGAATGGCGGGCATGGGCTTTTTTTTGGCGATTTTTTCCACGATCAGGGATTCGGAAACAGCGTCGGGTTCCGCGGCATCTGCTATCATCAGAATCAGATCCACTTCATCAATGGCGGACATGGCCACATCCACGATTTTTTTGTTAAATAGCTTGTCGCTTTTGTGCACCCCCGGGGTGTCTAAAAAAACAATCTGAAAGCCGGTGCCATGAACGATGCCTGCAATGCGGTTTCTTGTGGTCTGCGGTTTTGGCGAGGTAATGGAGATTTTTTCCCCAATCATCCGGTTTAGCAGGGTGGATTTTCCCACATTCGGGGCGCCTGTGATGGCTGCAAAGCCTGAATGGAAATCAGATTGTGCATCTTCGGAAAAAGGGTTCATGATTCTTTGTTATCCATTGATTCCGCACAAACCAGTATTTGGATCATATCCCACAGGGCATCGACGCCCTGGCGGTTTTTGGCGGAGAAAAGCACTACTTCGTTTTCTTTTAAATGCAGTTGCTGCCGAATAAGGCGCCCCTGGACGGCCTGTTTGTTTTTGGAAAGCTTGTCTGCCTTGGTCAGCACCACCAGTATCGGCAGGCGCATGTCTGCAAGAAATTCAAACAGTTCGACTTCCTCTGTGCCAGGCATGCGCCTGATATCCTGCAGAAGGGCCACACCCCTTAAAGTGGGCCGGGAGCTCAGGTATGCCTCGATCATGGGCCCCCATTTTTTGCGTTCCTCCATGGAGACCTTTGCATATCCGTAACCTGGCAGATCCACGAAATAAAAGGCATTGTTTATGGCAAAAAAATTGATCAGGCGTGTTTTTCCGGGCGTGGAACTGGTTTTGACCAGGCGCCGGCGGTTGAGCAGTGTGTTTATAAGGCTTGATTTACCCACGTTTGATCGGCCGGCAAATGCGATTTCCGGCATGGTAGCCGGCGGATACTGGCTGGGGCGCACGGCGCTGGTTTCAAATGTGGCGGAGGTAATTTTCATGTTTTTTAATCAAAGCTAATCAGATTACCTTGTTTAAAGGATATTCAATAATGCCTTCAGCCCCGTTTTCCATAAGCACCGGAATCAGGTCCCGGACCGTATCAGAGCTGACAACGGTTTCCACGGAGTACCAGGCGCTTTGATAAAGCCTGGCAATGGTAGGTGCATTTAAGCTCGGAAGCAGGGAAACAATTTTGTCAAGTTTTGCCTCAGGCGAGTTCATTTTAAGACCCACCATTTTTTCCGCGGCCAGAGCACCTTTGAGCAAAAGGGCTACCTGCTGGATTTTTTTGCGTTTTTCAGGATTTTTCCATGCCTCGTGATTGGCAATAAGCTGGGTGTTGGTCTGCATCATTTCGTGGATGACCCGCAGCCCGTGGGCCCGGATGGTGCTTTCTGTCTCTGTTATTTCCACGATGGCATCTGCCAGGCCTGAAACCACCTTGCCTTCAGTGGCTCCCCAGGAATATTCAATACTGACGTCAATATTTTTTTCGGCGAAATAACGCCGGGTGTATCTCATCAGTTCCGTGGCAACTTTTTTTCCGGCCAGGTCCTCGATTTTTTTAATCCGGGAGTCGCTGGCCACGGCCACCACCCAGCGTGCGGGCCTGGCACTTGCCTTGGAGTAAACCAGATCGGATACCACATGGACATCCGAGTTGTTTTCCGCAATCCAGTCCTTGCCGGTCAGGCCCGCATCCAGGGTGCCGGATTCAACGTATACAGACATTTCCTGTGCGCGGCAGAGGGTGCAGTCCATTTCCCGGTCATTGACGTCAGGAAAATAGCTTCTGCCGTTTACATTGATTTTCCACCCGGAGCGGCGGAAAAGTTCGATGGTGGATTTCTGAAGGCTTCCCTTGGGAATGCCGAGTTTTAATTTTTCCGTCATTTTTTATACACCTCGTCTGTATCAAACACCTTTTGTTCTGTAATTATTGCCTGGTTGTTTTCCACTTTCCGGTAAAAACAGGATTTGTAGCCCTTGTGGCATGCCGCGCCGCCCAGCTGGGTGACTTTAAGCAGTATGGTATCGGCATCGCAGTCAAATCGGATTTCTTTGACCTCCTGGGTGTGGCCCGAGGTTTCGCCCTTGACCCAAAGCTTGTTGCGCGAGCGGCTGAAATATGTTGCCGTTCCTGTTTTAAGAGTATTTTGCCATGCAGCCTCATTCATGTAGGCCAGCATCAGCACTTCGCCGCTTTGCGCATCCTGTGCAATGACCGGCAGAAGCCCGTTTCCTTTTGCAAAGTTTAGTTCAACCATTTCCCTGTGTTCCCGGTATTTGCTGAAAATTAAAAAAACGTTTAAAAATCCCCTGACGGGGACCAGAAAAATAATGTCTGCAGACATCGCTTAAATGACGCCCGCAGACTTTTCTTCTGCAATGCGAAATAAAGATTGTTTTATTTTATCCCATTATCATATAACCTTTAATTATTAATCGTTAAACTCAACGGAGTCAATGATTTTCTGTCATTATCAGCAATTTCGGCTCAAAAGTCTGTGCCGGCAAATTTTTTTTGAAAAAAATGCCGTAATGCTTATCTTGACATAAAAGATATGCATGTAGTAGAGCTAAAATCCTGCGGCTATTATTTGCAGATTGTAATCGACCGGCGCCGGGTTGATTCGGCAGTCGGTCAGGCAAAAGCCCGCAAACAAGAATTTTTTTTAAGGAAGGAAGAAAAATGGCAGAAGGCGTTAAGGAAGTCAGTGACAGCACATTTGAACAGGAAGTTTTAAATTCGGACATACCGGTTCTGGTGGATTTCTGGGCACCGTGGTGCGGGCCCTGCAAGGCCATAGGGCCTGTAGTCGAGGAGCTTAGCAAGGAGTACGAAGGCAGGCTCAAATTTCTTAAATGCAATGTTGACGATAATCCCGCCACTCCAAGCAGTTTTGGTATTCGCGCCATTCCAACGCTGATTTTGTTCAAGGACGGTAAAAACGTGGAACAGATTGTAGGAATGGTTCAGAAGGCAAAGCTGGAAGATGCCATAAACGGCATCCTTTAGGCTAAGGGAATAAAACGGAATTAAAAAAATGTGGTTCAATGGAAAGAAACGAGCCTGCAACAGACAGAACTGTTTAAGGGCAGGTTTTTTTATGATGGTTCTCGTTTTGGTCCTTGGCTCAGCGGGATGTGCGGGCTTTTTTGGGGGCAAACAGGATGAAAGGACCGCAGCGGAGCTTGCCGTGGAGGGCAAGTCTTTTTTTGAGGCCGGCAAGTATGACAAGGCGCTAAAGTCTTATGAACGCCTCAGGGACTGGTATCCCTACAGCCAGCACGCCAAGGAGGCCAAGCTGCGGATTGCCGATGCCCATTTTCATCTTGAGCAATACGAACAGGCCCTTGTGGCCTATGAACAGTATGAACAATTGCATCCAAGCGATTCGCAAATCCCTTACGTGATTTACCAGATGGGAATGTGCCATTACGAGCGCATGGAAACCATTGATCGCACCCAGGTACCCACCCGCAATGCCATGGAAGCTTTTCTTAGGCTTCAGGCAAGGTTTCCCGACAGCCAGTGGGCAGAAAAAGCCGGGGAAAAGATCGCAGACTGCC
This sequence comes from Desulfobacteraceae bacterium, assembly GCA_011389605.1. Lineage (GTDB taxonomy): Bacteria > Desulfobacterota > Desulfobacteria > Desulfobacterales > Desulfosalsimonadaceae > Desulfosalsimonas. Next base: position 2,077 of record JAABTZ010000216.1, on the reverse strand, counting down.
GCAGAAACCTTGCCGGCCACGAGTTTTACGTGGCCCGCTTTTATTTTAAGTCCGGACATTACAAGGCAGCCAAAAACCGTTTTGAGACCGTTGTGGCTCGATATCCTGGTGTGGACGAATATTCCGACAAGGCTGAAACATATATTGAGCAGTGCCAAAATATGCTGCCTGATGACGGTCATGCGGAGAGCCGCAAAGGTGATGGCTGGATGCAGCTTCCTCCCATTGACCTGAACTAAGGGCTTCAAAGTTTTGAAACGCTTAGTTCAGGTTTAATTAAAGGGGTCCGCAAATAAGGGCTTTTGTTTTGCCTGTCAGGAGATGTTGAAAAAAACATCTTTACAAATTCAAAAATTTGCGGCATATAATTTGTTTTTATGTAACCCCCTATCCTGATTGTGTGAAGGAGATTTGAGAAATGTCCAGGATTTGCGATATCTGCGGAAAAAGACCTATGGTAGGCAGCAATGTCAGCCATGCACATAATGTAACAAAGCGGCGGTTTTACCCCAACCTGCAGCACGTTCGTGCCATGCACCAGGGCGGGGTCAAGAAAATGACCGTATGCACAAACTGCATCAAATCGGGGCTGGTAGTTAAAGCCCCGTAAGACTTGTGTCAGCCGGCTGCCGGTTGTTTAAAGCCGTTTAACTTCTTGTATGGCGGGGATTTTTCTTAACCTGGACATGACATTATCCAAATGATCCAGGCCGTGGACCATGATGGTGAATTCTCCGTGAATAGTATTGTTCCCCCGGTTCTCAAGGCGGACGTCATGTATATTGGCGGCCGCTTTGCTTATTTCAGTGGAGATTTCGGCCAGCAGCCCGATGCGGTCGGATCCGGTGACTCTCAAGGAGACCGGGAACTCGCTGCTTTCCTTTGTTTTCCACTCAACATCTATCTGGCGGTCCGGATTTAGTTTAAGTGCATTTACGCACCCGCTCCGGTGGATTGTAACCCCGGATCCATGGGTGATATATCCGGTGATGGGGTCTCCCGGAACCGGCTGGCAGCATTTAGCAAATCTGATAAGGATGTCGTCTAAGCCGTGGACCGCCACACCTTCTGTTTTTTCTTTGCGCTTGCGGTCCTTTGGCCCCATGATTTTGTCAATGAGGCTTGATTCCTTCTTCTCCTTGAACCGGGGATCAAGCCTGCCGATGATTTGAAGCGGCGTGATTTTTCCGATTCCCACATTTGCAATCAGGTCTTCGGTGGTCTTGAAATTGAATGCCTCGGCGACTTTCGCCATTTCCGGGGTGTGCACAAGGGCTGAGAAGTTGAGCTTGTGTTTGCGGAATGCCTTTTCGCAAAGCTCCCGGCCCAGCGAAAGACTTCTTTCCTGTTCCTGTTTTCTTATCCAGTGGCGTATCCGGGATTTTGCCTTGACTGTTTTAACGAAATTAAGCCAGTCTTTGCTTGGCTGATGTCCCTTGGTTGTAAGGATTTCAACAATGTCTCCGGTTTTTAATTCATACTGCAGGGGTATCAGACGGCCGTTTACCCTGGCCCCGGTGCATTCATTGCCGACTTCAGTGTGGATCATGTAGGCAAAATCAACCGGAGTGGCCCCCTTGGGAAGCGAGCGCACATCACCTGTGGGAGTAAAAACAAACACTTCCTCCGGAAACAGATCAATGCGGACGTTTTCCAGAAACTCTTCCGGATTGCCGAAGTTCTTCTGGTTTTCCACAAGATTGTGAATCCAGGCAAAGGTGTTTTTGGTGTTGATGTCTTCCTGGGTTTTTCCTTCCTTGTAGCTCCAGTGGGCGGCTATGCCGAAATTGGCCACATGATCCATTTCCTCGGATCTGATCTGGATCTCCATTCGTTCCCCGTAAGGGCCGATAACCGTGGTGTGCAGGGACTGGTACATATTCGGCTTGGGCACGGCGATATAGTCCTTGAACTTTGTGGGAATCGGTTTCCACCGGGAGTGGATCTGGCCCAGGGCCGCATAGCATTGGGCCACGTTTCCCACGATAATGCGAAAAGCTATAATGTCATAGACCTCCTCGAACTCAAGACCCTGGGACATCATTTTCTGGTAGATACTGTAATATTGTTTATGCCG
>JAABTZ010000215.1 GCA_011389605.1 Desulfobacteraceae bacterium | reverse complement strand
GAAGTCTTCCATAAAATTGCTGCCGGTAAAAACCACCTTTGGTTTGGAGTCGTCAAGCACATGGGCGATTTCCGGGCCTTTCAGCATATAGTTGATCGCTCCGGCAATGGCGCCGATTTTTTGCGCCCCGAAGAGTATATAGTAGATTTCAGGAGAATTTAATACCATCATGGACACCACATCCCCACGACGTACGCCCATATCCGTTAAATAGTTCGCCACCTGGTTGGCCCGCTGGTTGGCCCGGGCATATGTTATGGTCTGGTCATAATAATATACATAGGGCTTGTCAGGGATCTCGTGCGCCCGTACAGTAACCATTTCCGACATGCTTGCAAATTCGGTTCGTTTTCCATCTTGAAAGGAGGGAAGTTCCTGCAAAGGATACGATTCTCTCTTTAATCTTCTGTTTTGGCCGCTCAATTCCATTTCTCCTTTGATTTATGGCAATTCAGCCGGCCACAGGTTCCGGAGCCCGCCTTTCTGCGCGAAATCCCGTCAATCTCATATAATTTTGGGCATCCGTGAGGGGGGTTGAATATCTTTCTTCGGGGGGGCAGGCTTGGAGCCTGTCCCCATTAATAAGGAAGCAGCCGCCCTGATGCCGGAAACTGCAGCATCCAGTTCCTCTTTTGATCCTGGCCGATCAGACTTCCAGAAAATCCTGTTTAACATCCGGCTTGGACTCCAGTTCCTGCACTGTTCCTTCAAATCCGATCCTGGCCTTTCCCATTAGGTAGACGCGATTAGCAAGAGATGTGGCCACCTTGTAATTGTGTTCAACCAGCAGAATGGTCATTCCGGCCTGATTGATCTCTTTTAACACGTCTCGCACCTGCTTTACGATAAGCGGGGCCAAGCCCTCTGTGGGCTCATCCACGAGCAGAAGTTCCGGGTTTCCCATCAGCGCACGCCCGATGGCTAGCATCTGCTGCTCCCCCCCGGAGAGGAACTGGCCGCTCTGGGCAATTCGGTCTTTCATCCATGGAAAGGTGGCAAAGACCCGCTCCAGGTTCCACCGGTTCTGTCCCGTGCTGCCCGCGTTGCCCCCTTGATTTTTGGCCCCCATATTAAGGTTTTCAAGCACTGTCAGGTTGTTGAAAATGCGCCTGTCTTCAGGAATGAAGCCGAGGCCGGCCTGGGCGATTTTATAGGGAGGTTTGCCGGCCAGATTCAGGCCGCCGTAAACGACCTTTCCGGAGCGGGGTTTGGCAAGACCCATGATGCTTTTCAACGTGGTGCTCTTGCCCATGCCGTTTCTTCCCAGAAGTGCCACGATTTCCCCGCGGTCCACGGTAAGGGAAATATTCTGGAGAACGTGGCTTAGGCCGTAAAACGTATTCAGATTCTTTACTTCAAGCAGCATTTTCACACCTCCGTCTCGCCCAGATAGGCCTTTTTGACTCCCGCGTTTTCCTTGATTTCCCGGGGCGTGCCGGTGGCCAGGATTTCTCCATGGTGGAGCACGGTCACCCGGTCGGCCAGCGAAAAGACCACGTCCATGTCATGCTCCACGATGATCATGGTTTTGTTTTCCGTAAGTTTTCGAATCAGTTCAACTGCAGTTTGGCTCTCATCTCTTGACATACCGGCCGTGGGTTCATCGAACATCAGCAAGTCCGGCTCTGTCGCAAGAGCCATGCCGAAATCCAGGCTGCGCTGCTTGCCGTAGGAGAGCGTGCTGGTTTCCAGGTGAGCTTCCTGTTCCAGATTGATCTCCCGCAGAATTTCATGGGTCTGCTCGTTGATCTCATCCATCCGGTCCACCCGCCGGAACAGGTTAAACCTGATCTTGTTTTTGGAAAGGACCGCCAGCCGGATGTTCTGGAAGGGAGTCTGCTTCAGGAAAATGCTCGTTATCTGAAAGGAGCGGCCGAGCCCCATCCGGTTTAAGCGATACGGCTTGGCCTTGGTAATATCTACGCTTTTGAACAGAATTTTACCGCTGCTGGGCACATAGACACCCGTGACCAGGTTGAAAAAAGTGGTCTTGCCTGCGCCGTTGGGGCCGATAATGGCGTGGCGCTCTCCCTGTTTGACGGCAAAATTTATATTTTCAAGTACTTGCAGGCCGCTGAAATCGTGCGATAGCGCTTTTGTTTCCAGAATATCCGTCATCAGCTTGACTCCTTTTGAAACAACTTTTCCCTGATCAGCAGGTAGAGGCCGACAAAGCCTGTGCGGAAATACATCACCACCAGGACTAGCAGAATGCCGTTAAAGAGAGCGATCTGGGTGGTGTAGCGCGTGGCCAGCTCCTCTATAATCGTCATCACGCCGGAGCCTACGATGGGGCCGGCAAACGTGCCAATGCCGCCCACAAAAAGCATCATAATCGGCGTAAAAGAGGTCATGATGTGAAAGGCGCCGTCCGGTGTGACAAGATTCTGAAACAGTGCGTACACGGCGCCTGCAATGCCGGCAAAAAAGCCTGAAATGACAAAGACGATGGCTTTGGTCATCGGAAGGTTAAAGCCAAGGAAGTCAACCCGATCGGGGTTGTCCCGGATGCCGATCATAATGCTTCCAAACGGGGTTTTAGTCAGAAACCACATCAGCAGCAGGCAGAGACTTAAAACCACCACGGCCAGGTAGTAGAAGTTCTCGGCCGTCATCATGTTTATGGATGCGATACCCGGAAGGGTGAGATCCGGTATGGGGAAACCGCCCACCCCGTCTTCGCCGTAAGTTATGAAGCGAAGCTTCAGGCAGGCCATGTAGGCGAGCTGCCCCAGGGCCAGTGTCAGAAGAGCGAAAGCCGTTGCTTTGACCCGGTTGAGAAGGGGGCTTACAATGAGGCCCAGCGCCGCCCCTGCTGCGCCGCCGATAAGGATGACCGTAAACAACCCGAGGCCCTCGATATGGTCCAGGAAAAGCGCTGTTGCATAAGCGCCGCCGCCGTAAAAAAGAGCATGGCCGAAGCTCAAGACCCCGAGGTAGCTTACCAGCATGTTTAAGCTGGCCGCGAATACGCTAAATATGGCGAAGTAGATAAAAATGTTGGTATATACGGTGCCCAGGACCCAGGGGTAGGCAAGCAGGATCACCCCGACCAGGCACGGGAACACCCATTGTTTCCATGAGGGTGCGCTTTTTTTTGCAATCATTGTCTTACTCCGAACAGGCCTGTGGGTTTAATAGAGAGCACAAGGGCCATCAGGCCGAATGTGAGAAGCGGGGCAGCTGTTGGCAGAAACTGAATTCCGAATGAATTCAGAAGACCGATGAGAATGGCGCCAACAAAGGCGCCGGACATGCTCCCCAGGCCGCCCATCACCACGACAACAAAGGCATCAAAGCCCACCTGATCCGCAAGCCCCGGAAAAACCGATAGAAACGGTGCAACGACCACTCCGGCCAGTCCGGCCAGCCAGGTTCCGAATCCAAAGAAAACCGTATACACCAGGGGCACATTGATCCCCAGGGCGTTGACCATGTCTGCGTCGGCGGTGGCTGCCCGAACGATAGTCCCGAATCGTGTTTTGTAAAAAAGAATTCCCATGAGGATCATCATGGCAACGGCAAAGAAGATGATAAACGCCCTGTACAGAGGGTATCGGAAAACTCCGATGTTCAAAAGGCCGCTCAATATTTCCGGCGTCTGAAGCATCAGGCTCTGAGTGCCCCAGACCGCCTTGCAGAATTCCATTATAATAAGCCCGATGCCAATGGTGAGAACAAGCTCGGGGATATGGCCGAAGGGATGTATTTTTCTCAGCATGAAGCGTTCGATAACCATGCCCAGAGCCACCACAACCAGGGGCGCCAGCAGGAGCGCAACCCAGAAATTGGTCATCCCCGCTATCGTGTAGCCGATGTAGGCGGCCAGCATGAAAAAGTATGCATGGGAGAGGTTCAGGATGTCCATCATGCCGAAAATCAGGCTGAGCCCTGCGGCAACCAGGAAAAGCAGCATGCCGTATGCCAGCCCATGGACAAGCTGGGTGATAAGAATAAAAGTCATGGGATCCATTCAATTTCCTCCAAAAAAGGCAGGGTCAGACAAATGTCCGCCCTGCCGTAAATGAAAAGAAGTTTTTATGCCATCATTTTCTATTCGGCCCGGCCCTTCAGCCCTTCCGGTACCGGCGGGGTGCAGTATTTTTGTGGAACTGTTATAATTTCACCGGGTCCTGCAAATCCTTCAGAATACAGCGCACCCGGATAGACTTCCTTGGTGGGATATGTGTAATCGCTGATATACATGTCATAGACCGCCTGATGGTCGTCGGCGCGCATGGTGCGAATTCCCTGGATGGACTGGAAGACGTCGCCTTCCCATACCTCGATGATTTTTTCCGGATCCGTGCTGCCGGCCCGCTTGATAACGTCAAAAAGCCAGTAGGTGTCATTTAAGGTGCTGCCCAAGACAACTTCCGGCCAGGCATAAGTATCGCTGTCATAAGGGGCTTTCCAGGTTTTCCATTGCTCATGCCAGGCCTTCATGAGTTTGGCCTGGGCCTCGGTCTGAGGGGTGTCGCCGCTCATGAAGCAGTAGCCGTTGATCAGATTTTCGGTGCCATCCACACCCAGAGCCTTCAGGGTCTCGCGGAGCGTAATGTAGATGTTCGCAATGGGCAGCTCAAGACCCATGTTCCGGACCTGCTTGGCAAGGTTGTCTCCGTCCGGCAGCCAGTCAGCAGTATAGAGAACCTCCGGGTTGGTCGCCATAATCTTGGTGAGGTACGGGGCAAAGTCCTTCAGCCAGAGCTGGTGATAGTCTTCGCTTACGAATTCGACCTCAGGTTTAAGCTTTTTCAGATGCTTCTTGAACGCACCCGCCATGGAGTGGCCGTACATGTAGTCCTGGCAGAGGATGGAAAATCTGGTCTCCGGCCGTTTGGAGAAATAATAGGCCATGGCCATGTTCCACTGCGTGGTGTTGGAAAGGGTACGAAAGGTGTAGCGGTTGAAGTTTTTCTCATCCATGAGCTCGTCGGAGAGTGCCAGGCAGTTCATGAACGGCACCTTGTATTTTTTTGCCACGTCCGCTATGACCTTGGCCAGGTGGCTTCCGGATGTGCCCCAGAGAACATCCACCTTCTCCTCCAGGCAGAGCCGCTCGGTCTCCTTTTTGGCAGCCTCGGGTTTCCCCTGGGTGTCACCCGTCACGATTTCAATCTTTTTTTTCTTGCCATCCACCAGGATCCCGCCCCGTTTGTTGATATCATGGGCCGCCCAGGTTACAATGGGCCAGAACAGCTCCCCGTTTGAAGCCGCGGCCCCGCTCATGATCTGCATGTAGCCGAGTTTGATGGTATCGCCCTCGGGCTGCTGGAAATTGTTGGGGTCAAAGTCGGACATGTCCGACATTTCAGACGGATTGAAAGATGAATTAACCTCCTGGGCGAAGCCTCCGTGGGGAAGCAGCACAAGTGCCGCCATTAATGACAAGGTTAAACACAAATTAAAAAACAGTTTTTTTTCCGCCATAATATTTTTCCTCCCCCTTTGCATTGTTTCCTTTTTGTTATCGGAATTGACTTATAATTTCTGAGATCGTTTGAGATTCCTTTTAAAGAAATAAACTGCGTTCATCATATACCAGTATAGTTCCAGACAGATAAAAAGAAGTCAATAGAAAATACGTAAATCCCCGCAAAATATCGGCTGCATGAAATGCATGCCGGCAGGTTCCTTTATTTCCTGATTTCATCTATGGTGTAATAAATAGCATAGCGGGTGAGCAGTTCCTCTGCTTTTTTTCTGATTGTTTCCATGTCAACCCCTGCAGCAGGCCTGAAAAAAATCTGGGTCCTTGTGCCGTGCATTTTGTCCTCTCCTACTTGCACCCGCAAGGATTCAACCATATCTCCCAAAACGGAAAGCTCTTCTTCGCAGGCACGCCTTATTGCATCCCAGCGCAGGGCGGGCTTGAATATCTTGCCAACAGGCGTAAGCGGAATTTCATCGGTTATAATCGCTTCCTTTGGAACCGCGGCCCTTTCACCCACATGCTGTTTTGCCCATTCCAGGACCTGCCTCTGATCAAGCTCCGCGCCTTCGGCCATCTC
>JAABTZ010000214.1 GCA_011389605.1 Desulfobacteraceae bacterium | reverse complement strand
AGCCCGGAGTCGTTTATCTCGATCTGGGTGTTGGTATCGTTTTGGAGCTGTCGTATATGCTTGCCCCCCGGGCCGATTAACTCTCCGATACGTTCCGGGCTGATCTGGACGGTGGTCACATTGGGTGCATAGGGAGACAGTTCTTCTCTGGGTACGTTAAGTGTTTCTTCCATCCGGTCGAGAATATGGAGACGCCCTTTCTTGGCCTGTTCAAGGGCTGTTTGCATAATATCTCTGGACAGTTCCTTGATTTTAATATCCATCTGCAGGGCGGTTATACCCTCACGGGAGCCGGCCACCTTGAAATCCATATCCCCGAACTGATCCTCGTCGCCCAGAATATCGGAAAGCACCACCGATTTTTCCCCGTCGGTGATCAGGCCCATGGCAATTCCGGACACCGGGGAGGTAACCGGCACACCGCCGTCCATCAATGCCAGGCTCGAGGCACAAACCGTGGCCATGGAAGACGATCCGTTGGATTCAAGAACTTCAGACACTATGCGGATGGTGTAATCAAATTCCTCCTTGGGCGGAAGAATCTTTTCAATGGCCCGCTTGGCAAGGGCCCCGTGGCCGATGTCTCTTCTGCTGGGTCCGCCTATGCGCTTGACTTCGCCCACTGAATAAGGCGGGAAATTGTAGTGCAGCAGAAATGGGTGGGTTTCGTCTCCCAGCAGGGTTTCCACCCTCTGTTCATCCTGGCCTGAGCCCAGAGTCAAGGCTGCCAGAACCTGGGTTTCTCCGCGGGTAAAAAGAGCGCTTCCGTGCACACGGGGCAGTATCCCGGTTTGGCAGTTGATGAGCCGCACCTGGTCGGTCTTCCTGTTGTCAATGCGCCGGGTTTCATTTAAGGCCATGTCCCGGCAGATCCTTTTTTTTAGATCGCCAAAAATTTCAGCCGCCTCTGACTTGCGCTCTTCGTATGCTTCGCCCAGAGCTTCAATGGTCTCCTTCTTGACCCGGGACAGAGCTTCCCTGCGGTCGAGTTTTTCCGGCACCTGAACAGCCGTTCGGATGTTGTCTGCGGCCAGCTGCTCTATGCGTTCAGCAAGCTCGGCATCTTTTTCCGGCAGGGCAAATAGGCGTTTTTCCCTGGCCATGCTGTCGCGCAGTTTTTCCTGGATATCCAGCAGGGGCTGCATTTCCTGGTGAGCAAAAAAGATGGCCTCGATCATTTCGGATTCGGAAACAAAATCGCCACCGCCTTCAACCATGATAATTCCCGTTCGGGATCCGGCGACTATGAGGTTTATATCCGATTTTTCCCACTGATCAATGGCTGGATTGACTACAAACCGCTCCCCGATACGCCCCACCCGGACGCAGGCAATGGGTCCGTCAAAGGGGATGTCGGAAAGCTCCAGGGCCGCGGACGCACCGATCATGGCCAGCACATCAGGCTCATTTTGCTTGTCCATGGACAAAACCGTTGCAATCACCTGGGTTTCGTAGTTATACCCCTTTGCAAACAAGGGGCGGATCGGCCGGTCAATGAGCCGGGAGGTCAGCGTTTCTTTTTCACTTGGCCTGCCGATTTCCCGGCGGAAGTAATTGCCCGGGATGCGCCCGGCTGCATAAATCTTTTCCTGGTATTCCACCGTAAGAGGCAGAAACGTGGCATCCGGCCTTGGATCCGCGCTGGATACCGCAGTCACCAGAACCATGGTTTCCCCGTACTGAACCAGAACCGAGCCGGATGCCTGCTTGGCCAGCTTGCCGGCCTGAATGCTCAGCGTTTCTCCGCCGATCTGGGTTTTAAATGATATTTCCATATTCAACTCCTAAGCCTCCAATCAGCATTGCAAGGTTATTGCATTTATGAAGTGAATCTGCTTTCACTCCAATTGAGGCGTTTGTTTAAAGTGTGTTGCCGGGATTTCCGGCATGGGTGCATCAAAATGTACCCGTGGATTCAGCTTATAACAGCTTATTATAAAGGCAGATCAGAAAATTATTTCCGGATGCCGAGTTGTTTGATCAAATCACGGTAGCAGTTAATGTCCTGATTTTTCAGATAGTTTAGCAGTCTGCGGCGACGACCTACCATCACCAGCAGTCCGCGCCGGGAATGATGATCTTTCTTGTGGGTTTTCAGGTGCTCGGTGAGGTTGATGATGCGCTCTGTCAAAAGCGCAATCTGCACTTCCGGCGAGCCGGTGTCTACCTCGTGGCGCTTGAATCTCTCGATTGTATGCTGTTTGTTTTCCACGGCAATATTCAATTTGGCCTCCTTAAAGAACGTTTTTTATTTTTAGACTCTATAACACAGATATCAGGTATAATGAAAGACACAACAATAGGAATACACAATTTCGTCCGGATTTATTCCATGTTTATTTTCAATTACAGCAAGCAGACGGTTTTTTTGATCTAAAATTCTAATCCGGTCCCCGGCCCGGGTTCTGCAATCAGCTTCTATGTCTTCGGCAGACAGGGAGCGGCCGTGTTTGATTTTTTCCGAAAGCCGGCTGTTTGCAAAACAGGCCGGCATATCGGCAATGGCTTCTGCCATTGGAATTACAAACCGGTTTAACTCCTCAATGGTTTCAACTTCCTGCAGCTTTTCGATTCCAACAGTGCTGGTTATGGAAAACCCGCAGCTGGCGGTTCTTACCAGTTGGCTTAAATGCCCTCCGCAGCCAAGAGTTTTCCCTATGTCTGCACACAGGCTTCTTATGTAAGTCCCGGCGCTGCAAGTCACTTCAAAATAAACTTCAGGCAGGGCAATCCTTGTTACCCGTATGTTTTCTATCCAAACGGTCCGGGCTGGTTTTTGCACCGGGCTGCCTTTTCTGGCATACTTGTAAAGCGGTATGCCGTTGTGCTTCAAGGCTGAAAAAGCCGGCGGCACCTGCCGGATCTCTCCGGAAAAACTTTTTACCGCACGCAGGATTCTTTCTTCGGACAATTCCGGCACGGGATGGCAGGCCGTGATCCGTCCGGTGCGGTCCAGGGTGTCGGTTTCAGTGCCCAGAGTCATTACTGCATAATATTTCTTGCTTCCATGAAGAAAAAATCTCGACAGGCGCGTGGCCCGGTTAACAGGGCAGACAAGTACACCGGTGGCAAAGGGATCCAGTGTTCCTGTATGCCCGGCTTTTTCAACACCCGGCAGCCGTTTGATCATTTTGACCACCGCAGCCGAGGTTATATCCCCGGGCTTGTTTACCACGAGCATGCCGTCGGTTAACTCCTGTGTCAGGCCCTTTTCCGTGCTGGTTTCGCCGGGCTGGCTCTCCTGCATTACGGTGCCGTGCATTTTCATTTCAAATGGCTTGACAGTGAATAGAGTTCTTTTTTCAAAGCCGAAAGCGAGCTGTGGATATCAAATCCGGCTGCGCTTCGGTGGCCTCCGCCGCCGAACACGGCGGCAATGTTTGCCACATCCACGGATCCGTCAGATCGCAGGCTTACATGAAATGCGCTGGACTTCGGCGTTTGCAGCTTCCGGCTGCTGGTCCTTTCGTAGAGCAGGGCCGCGACCTTGACATTTTCTATACGCCGGGCGTAGTTGATCAGGCCGTTGACGTCCGTAATCGATGTCCCCGTAGCATGGAGCATGTTCTGGGTCAATGTCATAATCGAGAGTCTGCCGTTTTCCGAAACCTCGATGGTATCATATAGCATGTTCAAAAGTTTGATCCGGTTAAGGGATGTGGTTTCGTATACGTGATGAGCCACTTTATGCGGATCAGCCCCCTGGCAGATCATTTCATGGCATATTTTAAACGCATCCGGGGTGGTATTGGAAAACCGAAATGAGCCTGTATCAGCCATGATTCCCGTATATATAGCATAAGCCATGGCCCGGGTTATGGGAATCTCCATTGCCGAAATCAGCCGGTGAAGTATTTCCGTGGTTGCCGAAGCTTTGGGCTCGATTAGCTGAAGTTTGCCGAAACGGGTATTTGTTGCATGATGATCGATATTAATCAGCATGGGAATCCGGCTTATAGCCTCCGCCGCTTTTCCAACCCGCTGCAGATCCGAGCAGTCCAGGATCACGGCCGTGTCATAGCTTTGTATATCTCCGGGCTCGTTTTTGATGCGGTGAATGGACGGCATAAAATGATAGACCGCTGGCAGCCCGCTTTCATTATAAAGCTGTACTTTTTTTTTCAGGCCTTCTTCCAGGGCCAGGCCCAGGGCCAGCAGTGAGCCGATAGCATCGCCGTCGGGATGGATATGGGTGGCCAGCAGTATCTGCCTGCTATTCTTCAGCTGTCGGATAATCTGATTCATTTCCATTGTGCAACCGCTTTAGCACGCTGTCGATATGCATCCCGTAATCAATGGATTCGTCGTAGAAAAAATGCAGATCAGGCATATAGCGCAGTTCCAGTTTTTGGGCAAGAGCATGTTTTATAAAGCCGTGGGCTTTCTGGAACCCTGCGGATGCTTCCTCCCTGGTGGAGATTTCATCGGTGGTGACAAAATAAATCCGGGCCAGTTTTAAATCACCCGTCATTTTTACACCTGTAATGGAAACTGACTTCAGCCTTGGATCTTTAATGGATTTTTGCAGTATCTCTGAAAGGGTCTGCTGGATCAGTCCGCTTACCCTTTCGGCGCGGCCGTAGGGTTTCATATGTTGTGAATCTCCGTTTCCATGTCGATAACTTCGGCCAGTTCCATGCGGCAGATAAACTCGTAGAGCTTGTCTATCTGAGAATTTATTGTTCGCCTGTCGTTGCCCACAAAAGCAAAGCCGATTTTGGAACTCTGGTGAACGTCATTGAAGTCGACTTCGGCAATGGCCGCATTGAAGCTGTTTCGGCTCCGGGAAATAACCGACTTTATGATTTTGCGCTTTTCCTTCAGTCCGTGGCACCCCTGCAACCGGAAGGTCATGGTGCCGAAACCTATAACCATATGGCTTATTCAATTACGGGTTTGATCTCTTCGAGGTAATAGCACTCGATTATATCTCCGAGCTTGATGTCATTGTATTTTTCAATGCCTATGCCGCACTCGTAATTGTGTGTCACTTCCTTTACGTCATCCTTAAAACGTCTTAAGGAACCTATCTTGCCTTCATGAATGACAATCCCGTCCCGGATAAGTCGGATTGGCTGGCCGCGCTGGATCTTGCCATCTAAAACCATGCACCCGGCAACTGTCCCCATGCTCGGCACGTGGAATACCTGTCTTACTTCGGCCTGCCCAAGAACCCGCTGCTCATACCTGGATTCCATCAATCCCAGCATTGCACCCTTGATGTCCTTGATGGCATTGTAAATGACGTTGTAATATTTGATGTCCACGTCTTCTTCATCGGCAAAGTGTGCCACCTTGGCCGAAGGCCGGACATTAAAGCCAAGAATAATCGCATTGGAAACGGCAGCCAGGGACACATCGGATTCATGGATAGTGCCGGCAGCCGAGTGAACCACGTTGACCTTTACCTCATCTGAGGACAAGCGGGTCAAAGAATCTTTTAAGGCCTCTATGGAGCCCTGGACATCTGCCTTGATTATCAGGTTCAGGTCCTTGACTACGCCTTCCTGCATTTTTTCGTACAGGCTTTCTAAGCTCATGCGCGTGGTTTTGGACAAATCCCTGGATCGCTGTTTTTCCATCCGGTGTTCGCTTACCTGCTTGGCATCCTTTTCCTCGGCCACGGCATTAAGTTCGTCGCCGGCCATGGGCACCCCTGAAAGTCCAATTATTTCAACAGGGTATGATGGGCCGGCTTCTTTAACCGGTTTGCCCAGATCATCGAACATGGCTCGGATTTTTCCGTAATAGATGCCGGAAACCACAGGCTCTCCGGTATGCAGAGTGCCCTGGTTAACCAGAACCGTGGCAACAGGGCCCATGCCGGTTTCAAGCCTGGATTCTATGATAAAACCACGGGCCAGTTTGTTTGGATTGGCTTTTAGCTCAAGGACTTCAGACTGAAGCAGCACCATCTCCAGTAAGTCGTCAATGCCTGTTTCCTCCTTGGCAGAAACAGGCACGCATATGGTATCGCCTCCCCACTCCTCGGGCACCAGACCTTTTTCCGCAAGTTCACGTTTGATTCGGTCTGGTTCGGCACCT
>JAABTZ010000213.1 GCA_011389605.1 Desulfobacteraceae bacterium | reverse complement strand
TATGCCCGCCTGCTGACTGGCCTGCAATGGTAACGTTTTCTGGGTCCCCGCCAAAGGCATCAATGTTTTCCTGAACCCATTTCAATGCCTGGATCTGGTCCAGGGTGCCGAAGTTTCCGGAATTGCTGTAATTTTGTATATCGTCATCGCGCAGATCCGCGTGCCTGAGCCAGCCGAAAGGCCCCAGCCGGTAATGGGTGAGCACCACCACGATATCGAGTTTGCCTGCCATGGCCGCGGCTTCTTCGGCATAACCGGCCGCACCTCCGAATCTGTTTGATCCGCCGTGGATCCAGAAATAAACCGGAAGGTTTGCGTCACTGGAATCAGGCCGGTAAATATCAAGATACAGGCAGTCTTCGCTGCCGATAATCTCCCCGGTCTGATGCCAGGTACGGTCCATTTCAAACTGAAGCGCAGGAGAGCCGCTTTGAGTGGCTTCAAGCACGCCGGACCATGGCTCGGGGTCCTGGGGTGCTTTCCACCTCAGTTCGCCCACCGGTGGTTTGGCAAAAGGAATGCCGCGCCAGGCCATTATGGCAGAATCAGCATCCTGATAGCCTTTTACCGTTCCGTATTCAGTGGATTTGTTAAGCCGTGAACTGCTGCTGCTGCTTCCGGTGCCGATAATTGCGGCCAGCCCGATTATGATCAGCGCCATTGCCCCGGTATATCGGAGTGTCCGGAATAAACGTTTCTTCATACTTTTTCTCCTTTTCTGAGTCGTTGAGGTTTGCATAAAAGACCATGAGCAGTATTCATTTTCGTAAAAGGATACTTTATCAGTCTGAAGTATGACTGGGAATACGACTTAAGTATGAAAAAAGTATTAATTTTGAATTTTGACACTCTCGTAAAAAGTCGATTTTCAGATGGCGCCGTAAAAAGTTCAAGATCAAGGCTTGCGCGATTTCGAAGAATGCAGAGTACTTAGCCGTACGTGAAATTCTTCAGAAATCGCGCGTAACGCAGATATTGGACTTTTTACGGCGCCATCAATTTTTCGGTTTAAACACCCGGGCTGCAACAAAGCCGGCCGCCAAAGAGCCGGTCAGTATGGCAAGCAGGTCAAATGGATCAAAGGAGCCATTGCGGAAAAAATCCTTACAGTTTTCCAGCAGTAAAATTGTGTCAAACCACCGGGGAACAAGGCTGACGGCAAATGATTTGTAATGCTGTCCCAATTCGAATGCCGTATTAACGCAAAACCAGAACAGGCAGATCATAAAAGCCCCACTTCTGGTTTTTGCAAATAAACCGGCAGTGATAAGGCTGAAAGCAAAAGGATGGGCAAAGTCAGGCAAAACATTTCCTGCTTTTCCGAATACAGGGGGCAATTTGTCATGCAGACTTAATTGCGGAAGGCTTTTGATAACAAAATATGTCTCTTCCGGGGGCCGGTCGATCAGATATACCAGTGTGCCCGCAAACAGTGCCAGAACCCCTATCATCACCATTAACCAGCGGTGAATGACAATGGCCCGGTTTTTTTGCATGGCATTTTTCCCGGCAAGAAAGTTTGATGCTCTCGTAAAAAGTCGGTTTTCAGATGGCACCGAAAATGAGGTTGACATTTATTCAAATACTAAATATTTTTTTAAATTAAAAGCAATTTTATATATACTCCAGGCTCCCAAGGTTTTTTATAACATCACAATCACCAGGGGAGGCATATGAAAAGGAAAAAGAAAAAGACTTACGTCAAAGCCCTGCTCCTTGTGGCTGCCGGAGTTGTTATCGGCTTTCCGGTCTTTTCCATGACCTACTACACAATGGTGCGCACTTCAACCCCCCAATTCTGCGCTTCCTGCCACGAGATCGAATACGCTTACAATACCTGGAAAACCTCCACCCATGTCAACAATGCCCAGGGCTTTGTGGCAGACTGCATGGACTGCCACCTGCCTGCACCGCATGACACGGTGGATTTTTTCTACAAAAAAACCCTGCACGGCATCAAAGACATTGTGGTGCATTTTACCATGGATGAATACGACCGGGAAAAAAACCGGCAGAAAGCCTATGATTCCTTTGACAATGCCCAGTGCCAGAAATGCCACCGCAATATTTTGTATATCCCGGACAAGCGGGGGGCCATGCTGGCTCATCGCTCGGTGATCCACGCGCTTCCTGGGCGGGAAAAACAGTGCGTGGACTGCCACCGGGACCTTGTTCACAACCCCACAGAGGTCTACCGCTATAAACAGTATGAACTGAATTGATCAAAGCGTGCAAGCATGATGCATCATAACTTTTTTTGATTCATGGAGGGCGGGTATGAAAAAGTTGTTTTTCAGCACAGGTATCAGTGTCATGTTATTTTTACTGGTTCTGCCGGCCGT
Organism: Desulfobacteraceae bacterium; assembly: GCA_011389605.1. Classification (GTDB taxonomy): domain Bacteria; phylum Desulfobacterota; class Desulfobacteria; order Desulfobacterales; family Desulfosalsimonadaceae; genus Desulfosalsimonas. Next base: position 3,651 of record JAABTZ010000213.1, on the reverse strand, counting down.
GGTATTGTCACAGGCAGAGCAGGACATGGCAAAACAAAAGGAATTCAGAATCGAGCGCTCCATTTCAGAGGCCGGCGTGGCCTGCATACAGTGCCACAAACAGGAGCATCCCGGCATATTTGCAGACTGGGCAAACAGCCGACATGCCAATGCCAACATCACATGCATTGACTGCCACCGGGCAGAGGAAACAGATCCGGATGTGAGCAAGGAGCACTTCCAGCAGTATGAAAAATCCGACTCCCAGTGGGGCAGAAAACAGTACCGGGTGCCCGTGGCCGGCGTGGTCACGCCCAAGGACTGCTCCCGGTGCCACCCGGATGAGGCCGATCAGTACAAGCGCAGCAAACACGCCAACACCCTGGAGATCATCTGGAAAATCGATCCCTGGTTAAACAAGGGTATGAACAGTGATTTTGAGCGGGCCTCGGGATGTTTTTACTGCCACGGAACCGTGCTTGAAACCGATGAGGACGGCAATCTTACCCCGGAGACCTGGCCCAATGTGGGTGTGGGGCGCATGAATCTTGACGGCAGCAAGGGCAGCTGCAGCTCGTGTCATACCCGGCACCGGTTTTCAGTGATGGAAGCCAGAAAACCCCAGGCCTGCGGCCAGTGCCACCTGGGACCGGATCATCCCCAGATCGAGATTTATACCGAATCCAAGCACGGGGCCATTTACGACAGCTTCGGAGATGAATACAACTGGACGGCCGCACCGGGGACATGGTCGCCGGGCGTTGATTACCGGGCGCCCACGTGTGCTGCCTGCCACATGTCCGGGGCCGGATCTACCCGCACCACCCATGATGTCACCGAACGCCTCTCCTGGGAGATCCAGGCTCCGTTAACTGTCCGTCCCTCTGATTTCAAGGCCTTTCCCGCAGAAACCAACTGGGAGGTGGAACGCGAAAAAATGAAGGAAATCTGCCTGCAGTGTCACGGAAACAACTGGGTGGATGATCATTACGCCACTTTTGACAAGGTGGTGGAGGAATACAACGAAGTATATTTCAAGCCGGCCAAAAAATTGATGGACGAGCTGTATGAAAAGGGTCTGGTCGATGATGATAAGATGTTTGATGAAACAATAGAAGTGGAATTTTACGAACTGTGGCACCATGAGGGCCGCCGGGCCCGCATGGGCGCGGCCATGATGGCCCCGGACTATACCTGGTGGCACGGCTTCTACGAGGTCAAGCACCGGTATAATTCCTTTATGAAAGAAGGCCGGGAGTTAATTGAGCACAACAAAAAAGCCGAGAAGGCCCCGGACTTCCCCAATGCCACGGGCCGAACCACCCGGCCCGAGGCTGTTTTCGGCAGCCAGTAGCCCTCCTCATGCCGGGGCTCAAATATGGTCCCGGCATTTTTTTTGCAAAGCCGGAGCCTCCGTTTTATCTTTGTTATTTAAGGATAAAACGGAGGCTTTGTTTTTTGCTCGAAAATTTTTTTTCTGTCTTGACCTAAGTCAAGGTCTGCAATTGCCTGCCGGGTTATACCCAAAACGAAACATCGAAAAAGTTTCGATAGATCACAATCCGGAAAGCAACCCCAATAAAAGGAGGCAATTTATGTTCTGTTTTCAGTGTGAACAAACCGCAAAAGGCGAAGGCTGCACCAAGATCGGTGTCTGCGGCAAGCAGCCCGACGTGGCCGAACTGCAGGATGTACTGATCTACGCCGTCAAGGGCCTGGCCCAGGTGGCCAACGAAGGCCGGAAGGTGGGTGTAAAAGATTCAAAAATCGATCATTTCGCATGTGAGGCCATGTTTTCCACCCTTACCAACGTGGATTTCGATCCCCCGCGGTTCGTGGAACTCATTAAAAAGTGCGTTAATTTTCGTGACGAACTCAAGAAAAAAGTGGAAGCTGCGGGCGGATGGGCCGACTTTACCAGCGGTCCGGCCACTTTTATCCCTGCTGACACCGTCGAACAGCTCGTGGCCCAGGGCGAGGATTTCGGCCCGGAAGCAGATCGGGAAAAACGGGATCACGACATCCACTCCCTGAAAGAAACCCTGACCTACGGTATCAAGGGCGTTGCCGCTTATGCCGATCATGCTGCCATTCTGGGAAAAACCGACGAGCGGATTTTTGATTTTATTTATGAGGGACTGGCCGCCACACTCGACGACAGCCTCGGCGTTGACGATCTGCTTGGCCTGGTGCTCAAATGCGGCGAGATCAACCTTTTGACCATGGAGCTTTTGGATGCGGCCAATACCGGCGCATACGGCAATCCCGAGCCCACAGAAGTACCCCTGGGCGCCAAAAAGGGCAAAGCCCTTCTGGTATCCGGCCATGACTTAAAAGATCTCGAGCAGATCCTCAAGCAGACTGAAGGCAAGGGCATCTATGTTTACACCCACGGAGAGATGCTTCCCTGCCACGGCTATCCGGAGCTCAAGAAGTATGAGCATTTACACGGCCATTACGGCACGGCCTGGCAGAACCAGAAAAAGGAGTTTGCAGAGTTTCCCGGCGCCATTGTCATGACCACCAACTGCATCCAGAAACCCCAGGAAATATACCAGGACAATATTTTTACCACCGGCCTGGTGGGCTGGCCCGGGGTCGCTCATATCGCGGATAAGGATTTCACCCCGGCGATTGAAAAGGCGCTTTCCCTGCCCGGATACGAGGCGGATGTGGACCGTGGTTCGGTTATGGTGGGATTTGCCCACAACGCGGTGCTGGGGGTGGCCGACAAGGTCATCGAAGGGGTGAAAAACAAGGATATCCGCCATTTCTTCGTGGTGGCCGGATGCGACGGGGCCAAGCCGGGCCGCAACTACTACACCGAATTTGTGGAAAAAGCACCCCAGGACACCCTGGTGCTGACCTTTGCCTGCGGCAAATTCCGGTTTTTTGACAAGAAGCTGGGCGATATCGGCGGCATCCCACGTTTGCTGGATGTCGGCCAGTGCAATGATGCCTATTCGGCCATCAAGATCGCCTCGGCCCTGGCAGATGCTTTTGACTGCGGCGTAAACGACCTGCCGCTTTCCATCATCTGTTCCTGGTATGAGCAGAAGGCCGTGGCCATCCTGCTGACCCTGCTGTACCTGGGGATCAAAGACATCCGGCTGGGCCCGAGCCTGCCGGCATTTGTATCGTCTAACGTGCTCAATGTGCTGGTTGAAAAATTTGATATCAAGCCAATCAGCACCCCGGATGAGGATCTGAAAGCTATTCTCGGATAAGTACCGCTCAGTTTAGGTTCCATTAAGGCAGGGCTGCATGATCAGACCCTGTCTTAATGGAAAACCGGGATTACAAAATTTGACAGACGCGGCAAAGGAGTAAAAAAAATGATGAAAAAAGTCGAAGTGTTCAAGGAGAATGATTTTTCGGACAAGGCCCTTAAAAAATTGCTTGTCCATGATTCGCCGTATTTCAAGGTGATCAATTTCAACTTCAGGGCCGGCCAGGAACTGCCCGTGCATTCCCATGATATCGAGGGCCAGCTGAGCATCACGGTGCTGGAAGGCACCGGCGAGTTTCTGGGGGCCGAGGATGTCGGCATGCCCGCTGCCCCGGGAGACGTGCTGATATCGGATATCAGCGAACCCCACGGCATCCGGGCTGAAACCGATATGCGGGTGATTGTCACCATTGCCCCTCCCATATGATGATCCAGTCGTTGGC
>JAABTZ010000212.1 GCA_011389605.1 Desulfobacteraceae bacterium | reverse complement strand
CGGCATCCTTCATCATTTCAAACAATGACATTTCAGTGGTTGTTATCACGGCACCAAGGCCCCGCATACGCTCAAGGGCAATATTGCGATTCCAGGCAGTGCGGGATGAAACGGCATCGGATGCTACGTAAACATTCAGACCCAGCCCAAGAAGGCCGTATACAGTCTGATATACACACACATGGGCCTCGATTCCACAGATCAGAACACCGCTTCTGCCGGTTTGTTCCACGGCCTTTACAAAAGACGGGGTCAGGCAGGAGTTAAAAGTCATTTTTTCAACTGCTGGAACCGCACCCAGTATTTCCTGCAATTCAGAAACCGTGGAGCCGAGCCCTTCGGGATTTTGCTCGGTGACAATAACCGGCAGTTTGAAAAGACGGGCACCCTTTACCAGTTTTTTGGTATTTTCAATCACATGCCGGGCATCTGAAACGGTCTGGGCCAGCTTGCCCTGAACATCTATGACAACCAGAGCGGTCTGTGCCGGATCCAACATAAGCCACCTCCTTGAATGAATTTGGATTTACAGGATAGATACAATTGCCTTATCAAACCATTGACCAGCGGAGCAAATACGATTGAACAAAAAAAATGCCGAAGACAGCAGGCTTGAGCAGAAACAGACCCTTCGCAAGCGGCGGCATGCCATGGCCTTTGCCACATACCTGGTGCCCGTATCCCTTGTGCTGCTCTGCTGGTCCCAGGGACTGCTGCCGGAAAAGGTCATCTACCATCTGGCAGTCATGGTGCTTGTAATTAATATAACCATTCTGCTTTTAATCCACACCAATCTTAATCTGAAATTCCGGGACCCGAGCATGACCGCGGTCCATATTGCGGTATCCTCGATTCCCACCCTTTATGTTATGTATTTTCTGGAACACGGCCATGCCAGGTCCATTTTCATGATGATTCTGGTGGTAGCTGTAATTTACGGGATCATGGAGCTAACCACCCGCAGGTTTCTCATGGCATGCCTCTGGATTTTTTCCCTTTATTGCATCATGGTATTTGCCTTATGGCAGAAAAAGCCGGAGGTCCTTGACCTATCTCTTGAATTGATACAGATGGCCGCTTTTATTCTTGTGCTGATTTCCATGTCGGTTATCGGCGGTTATATCAGCAACTTGCGCCAAACCCTGCGCTCCCGGAACCAGGAACTGAGAAATGCCCTTGAAAAAATAGAGCAGCTCGTCAACCTGGATCCTTTAACCGGGGTAAGCAACAGGCGCCGGCTTTTTGATGCGCTATCCCAGGAGACCAACCGTTTCAGCCGGGGTCATATGCCGTTTAGCATCTGCCTTTTGGATATCGATCACTTCAAAAAGGTAAATGACAACCACGGCCACCTGGCCGGCGATGAGGTTCTTCGCAGGACTGCCTGCAGCATATCAGAAAACATGAGGAGCTTTGATTCTTTTGGCAGGTACGGAGGAGAGGAGTTTCTGTTTATCCTGCCCCAGACCCGCCTTTACGGGGCTGCGATCAAGGCTGAAAAAATACGCCGTCAGGTTGAATCCCTCAAATTTCCAGATATTTCCAAAAACCTTACACTCACTGTCTCAATCGGTGTTGCCCAATACCGGCGGAATGAAGACATTGATGCCACCCTGCTGAGGGCTGACCGTGCAATGTATGCCGCAAAAGAAAAGGGCCGGAACCGTGTGGAAACCGAAAAAAGCCACACTTCTGCCGCATAAAGCCCCACCGGGTGCCGCAGGTCAATTATTCCATAAAAAAAGGTTAATGGCGTTCCCTCAAAATTTCACCTGCAGCTGACCACTCTTCATTCCTAACTGCTTGCGGGTCTTGATCTTGGACTTTTTACGAAGCCGTCAAGGTTTAAAAGATTGCAGGAAAAACCAGGTACGCAAAAACCAACCCCATGACTCCCACCACTGCCCCGTAAAGAATCAGGGGTATCACGTTGCGCTTTAAAATAAGGCCTTCCATGCCGACAAGACCCACTGTGGCCGATGCGGCCACAATATTGTGAATGCAGACCATGTTTCCCATGGCTCCCCCAACGGCCTGGAGTGAAACGATAATCTGTCTGGGCAGCTCCAGGGCGGTGGCAATATCATACTGAAATTCGGCAAAAAGCAGGTCTGAAACCGTATTGCTGCCTGTGATAAAAGAGCCCAGGGCGCCTATAAACGGGGCAAACAAAGGCCATGAACCGCCCGTGGCAGCAGCCACGGCTTCGGCCATGGAAAGAGGCATGGAAGCGTACTGCATTGGGTTCATGCCGGAATTCTTGAAAACCTGCACCAGAGCAACGGCAAAAACAAGAGCAATGGTGGGATTTTTCATACGCACAAATGCCTGGTTCCATGCTTTTTTCACCTTTTTAACCGGCATGCGGTGAAGAAACACGGTAAAAACCGACACAAGCGCAAAAGGAATAATGCCCGGGTTATACAGGGGCCGAAGTTCGTAGCTGATATCCGGCTGCCCCAGAATATCTGAAATGCCGATGCTCCAGGCATTAACCCATGTTCCCAGGGGCAGAAACTGAACGCGGGTTAGAACCAGTATAAATCCGATAAGAACATAGGGCATCCAGGCCCTCACCTGGCTCATTTGCAACTTGAACTCAATATCTTTCTCCGTGGCAATCTCTCCTGTCCATTGCTTTTCCCAAACCGACTGGGGCCCGAAATCCCAGGACTCTTGGGGCAGAAACCATTTTTTCCGGGCGGCAAACAAAACAATGGGCAGACCCACAAGCCCACCAACAAGCGCAGGAAACTCCTCGCCTATAAAAAATGCCGAAGCCAAGAAAGGAATTATAAAGGCAGTGGATGCAAACAAGGAAAACTTCCAGACACCAAGACCCTCTTTCCATGAACGGTTCTGGCCGAACAAGCGGGTCATGAAGCAGACAACGAAAATGGGAAGAATAAAAGCCATAATAGTGTGAAAAACAGCGGACCACTGGCCGATTAGCATATAAAACCCATCCATGTCCGCAAACCCTATACCCGGGCCGGTCCGTGATATTGCGGCTTCCACCTTGTATTCCAGATTTTTTAATCCAAACCAGACAGGTGCGCCCACGGCTCCAAAGGTAACGGGTACACTGTTTAAAATCAGGGCCACCAGAATTGCGGCAAGGGCGGGAAAACCGAGGCTAAGCAGCAGCGGGCCTGCAATGGCCGCAGGTGTGCCGAACCCGGCCGCTCCTTCAAGAAATGCCTGAAAGATAAATGCGATAATGATCACCTGGATCCGGCGGTCGGTTGAAATTCCATGAAAACCATAATTAATAGTCTCCATGCCCCCGCTTTCAGAAAGGGTATATAAGATTATCAATGCCCCGAAAACAATGAGCAAAACGGTGAGCGCACTTACAAACCCCTGAAGTGTTGAGGCTGCCACGACAACCAGGTCCATTTTCCAGACCAGTAAACCTGATGATGCGGCAACAAGCCAGGCAAGCGGCATGGCACGGGTTGCCGGCCAGCGCAGCCAAACCATAAAAACCAGGGCCACCAATATGGGCAGAAAAGCAAAAGCTGCAAGAATTCCAACAGGCATAACACAATCATTTCTTTGAATGAAAAGATACTATCAATCCAAAACACTGTTTTAACCTCGTCTGTACCACAATAATGACCTTTTAAAAAACATCAAAAAAACCTGCCGGTTCTGTTCTTTACCAAACAAGGGGGCCTTTGCCGATTCTTGTTTTGTAGAAATCCTTTGACAGAAATGCAAAAAAAATCTTATGATTTCCCCATCATTTGCTGGAATAAATTGTTCTAATGCCTTAAACTCTCGAATCCGCATGAAATGAAAGCTGTTTAAACAAATGCAAACTCAAATGCAAACTCAAACCCCATCAAACAAGGAGGGATGCACATGGCCCTGAACCTGGATGTCGTCGGCCGTAAAATCGGCCCGGTAACCATGCAGTATACCTGGAAGGACGTTGCATTATACGCCCTGGGCGTGGGTGCCGGTTTCGAGGAGCTAAACTATGTTTATGAAAAGGATCTCAAGGTAATCCCCAGTTTCGGCATAGCTGCGGTCTTTGACTTTCTGATGCATTTCGGCCTCAAGGCGGAAGTCAACATAGCAGGTATACTGCACGGAGAACAGCAACTGATCTTTCACAATCCCATCCCTGCCCAAGGCGAGCTGATCACAGAGGGCAAGATCACCGACATATACGACATGGGCAAGGATAAAGGTGCTGTCATTGTGGGCAAAAGCGAAACCAGCCATTCAAACGGCAAACGGCTGTTTACAAGTATAATAAAGATATTTTCCCGGCTTGACGGCGGATTCGGCGGCCAGCCGGCGCCAAAAGCCCAAAGCCCTATTCCCGATCGTGCCCCTGACTACGAGGTTGAAGACAACCCCTCACCGGACCAGCCGCTTTTGTACAGACTTTCAGGAGACATGTTCCAGCTCCACGTTGATCCGGAATTTGCAAAAATGTCAGGCTTTGAAAAACCGATCATGCACGGCCTTTGCACTTACGGATTTGCCTGCCGGGCACTGATCGCAAAACTGATCCCCGGCGAACCCGAGCGTATGCACCGTTTTGACTGCAGGTTTTCAAAGACCATTTATCCGGGAGAACCAATCAAAACCCGGATCTGGAAACTTGAAGACGGCCGGGCCGCCTGGCAGGTGGTCAACTCTAAAACAGGGCAAGTAGTTATCACCAACGGCATATTTGAATACGGCGATATCCCGAAAGACGAAATCAGGTTTGACGGACAGGTGGCCATTGTCACAGGCGCAGGCGGCGGCCTGGGTAAAGTCTACGCCATAGACCTGGCCAGCCGGGGTGCCAGAGTTGTGGTCAACGATCTTGGCGGACCAAGAGACGGCTCGGGCAAAGGCTCATCAACTCCGGCCCAGAAAGTAGTCGATGAGATCAAAGCCGCCGGTGGAGAGGCAGTTGCCAACCACGACAATGTTGCAACAGCCATGGGCGGTCAAAACATAGTCAAATGCGCCATGGACAAATACGGAACCGTGGACATACTGATTAACAATGCAGGCATCCTGCGGGATAAAAGCTTTGTGAAAATGGAGCCCGACACTTGGCAGGCAGTCATAGATGTTCATTTAAACGGTGCCTATAATGTCACAAAACCTGCTTTTGAGGTGATGCGTGAAAAAGGCTACGGCAGGATCATCATGACAACCTCTGCGGCCGGTCTTTACGGCAACTTTGGGCAGACAAACTATTCCGCAGCCAAGATGGGCCTGGTGGGATTTATGAGCACCTTAAAACTGGAAGGACGCAAATACAATATCTTCGTTAATACCGTTGCTCCCCTTGCCGCCTCACGGCTGACCGAAGATGTCATGCCCGCGGATTTTCTCGACAGGGTCAAACCCGAATTTGTCTCACCCCTTGTTATGTTTCTGTGCTCCGGGCGCTGTCAGGTTTCCGGCCATATATACAATGCAGGCATGGGCTGTTTTAACCGGGCTGCTGTTGTCACCGGCCCGGGGGCTGTTGTGGGTGATCCGGAATCAATTCCCACTGCCGAACAGGTGGTGGCAAATCTGGATAAAATCCAGGCATTAAAAGGCGGCAAAGAGTACTTTGAGCTAAATGAACAGGTGGCAGAGGTCATAAACGCCTTTTCTCAAACGGCCGGCCCAGGATCCGCGTCCGAAGATTCAGACAAATTCACGGATCCGGCAGCTGTATTTGAGGCAATGCCAAAGGCCTTTAACGCAGATGCAGCCAAAGGCGTGGAGGTGGTCTTTGAGTATAATATTTCCGGAGACAGCGGAGGTAACTGGCACTGCGTTGTTTCCGGGGGCACTTGCACGGTCGAACCCGGCACCCATGAAAAACCCACCTGCATTCTGAAAATGGAGGACAAGGATTTTCTGGCCATGATCAATGGGGAATTGCCAGCCATGCAGGCCTTTACATCCGGCAAGCTCAAGATCGGCGGCGATGTTATGAAATCCCAGCTCATTGAGAAACTGTTTGCGCTTTAACAAATATGATGCACTCGTAAAAAGTCGCTTTCAGACGGATTTGTAAAAAGTTCAGGATCAAGGCTTGCGCGATTTTGAAAAATGCAGCGT
>JAABTZ010000211.1 GCA_011389605.1 Desulfobacteraceae bacterium | reverse complement strand
TGGAAGTATCCCCACGGCCGAGGCCCGGGACCGAGATATAACAGTAACTTTTTTTGAAGTTACTTAGACCTAAATTGAAAATCCCGGAGGGTTTCTGATTTTTAAAATATAAATTAATGTTATCTTTAAAATTAATTGCTTTTAAAAATCTGAAACGCTCAGTTTAGGTTAGAAGTTCAAGATCAAGACTTGCGCAATTTCAAAAATTGCAGAGCACTTAGCCGCACGTGAAATTCTTTATAAATTCCGGGTAACTCAGGTATTGGACTTTTTGCGAAGCCGTCAATTTGGTTTAAAAATAAAAAGAGCCGGAGCAGCCCGGCTCTTTTTATTATATTACATTTACTTTAGGATTTCCACAGTCCATGCACATTGCAATATTCACGGGCAGTGACATTGGGACCGGCGCCTTTGAATACCGCCTCGGGTGCCTGGCCGGGTTTGAGATAATGACGACAGGACTGATCACCGTCAATGATTTCAACCCATTCTATGTAATGCTTTTCTTCCATGGGATGAGGGTTGCTTCCCACCTTTACCTTAACGCCGTCGCCAGCAGACTCGACTACCGGCACGTGCTTTTCCTTGCCCTCATCTGAGCTTTTTTCCTCAAAGAGTTTCATGTTCTCACCACAACATACCAGGTCTCCCTGTCCGCCGTGAAGAACCTCAACAATATTGCCGCATGCATCACACTTGTAAATCTGTTTTTTCTCTGCCATTGATGTTTCTCCTTTCTGTTTGCTTTTAAGGGTTGATGACACCGTAAAAGATAAAAACATATTAAGCCGTAAGTCTGCTACCTCAAAATATGTCCCTTAATTGAAAAATTTCAAACAAAAAGACAAACACATCGTGCAGAGCGCATATTTTTTAACTTTCAAAGCCGTCTAAGAGCGGGTTTCCGAGCGGAAATTAAGTCTCCGGAAGGCTCATGGAGCCAGGAAACTCCTTTTTTGCGCAGCATATCAGCCGGGGCGCTTATGAATTTGCTTTCTGCAAAAATATCGCAGTGGCGGGATAAGCGAGTTTTTAGTATGATGCAACGGTGGAAAAGGAGCGCTGCCTTAAATACTCTTCGCGCAATATCCTGGAAGACTCCCAGACCTTTTGCATGTACTGTTTTTCCTTGGCTGAAACAAGCCGAAGATCCAATGCATCTGTTGGGGACCTGATAACGCTTCCGGCCTGAATATAAACGTGGCTTTCAATTGTCGTTCGCATTACCATGGCCGCCATGCCCACCCAGACACCTGCACCCAGGGTTGCGCTGTAAACCGTACTGCGCATGGCCAGAAAGCACTCCTTACCGATGAGACAGGGGCCATGGATGGCTGCACCGTGTCCCACAGAGGTTCGCGGACCAATTGTCACAAGGGCGCCTCCATGACTGTGAATTATCACCCCGTCCTGAATATTGACTTCCTCGCCGATAACAATGGGGGAGACCAGGCCGTCGGGCCCGCGTTCATCGGCCCTGATAACCGCCAGTGGCGCAATGAAAACGTTTTTTTCTATTTTTACGTTACCGATAATCTGGGCCGAAGGGTCAATAAGTGCGTTTGGATGAATTTCCGGACAATCTCCTGCAAGGTTGGGACGTATATTGCTTGGTGAATAAGGCATGGCAAGCCTCCTTAAAAAAACGGGATTAAAACAAAATATTTAAACCTCATCTGCCTCCACCTGCCGCAAAAAATCAATGATCGCTCGGTTGCAGGCCAGGGGGGCTTCAATGAGCACCTGATGGCCACCATCGGGGATCACGCACAGCTGTGCGCCGAAAATACGGTCGGCCAAAATTTTTGAATTTTCAGGGGGTATCAGCACGTCATCAGCGCCGGTCATCACCAGGGTGGGCAATGAGATTTGCGGCAGCCGGTCATAGGTATCGTGCCCGGCAATGGCCGCCATCTGGCGGGTGAGAATCTCCGGACCGGCCGGATGCTTCATGGAGACCGTGGCATATTCCTGGATGACCCGGGGCCTTTCGCTCAGGGTCCGGGGTCCGAAAAATGACGGCAGGGCCGCCAGGCGAGCTTCTTGGCTGTTTTCTGCTGCCACTCGCTGGATGGACCCGGCCACCTCTTTTTTCGGGCTCACCGCATGTCTTCCGCCGCATTGTGTCGCTACAAGAATCAAACCACGTACCCGCCGGGGATAGCCTATGGCCAACTCCTGGGCGATCATGCCGCCCATGGAAAGGCCCAGCACATGAGCCCGGGCTATGCCCAAACCTTTCATCAAAGCCACGGTGTCCCCGGCCATGTCGCCTGTGGTGAAGGCTCCGGCCGAATCGCTCGACCGTGCAATGCCACGGTTATCGAAAACAATGACCCGCCAGTGACGGGCCAGATCATGCACCTGAGCATACCAGTGATCGGCATTGCTGCCCAGCCCGCGGATCAGAATCAGCGGATCGCCTTCACCGTAGGATTCGTAATAAATCTTTAAATCGCCCATGACAACTTCCGACATGGCCGTACCTCCGTCAAATCGGGGAACTGAAATTTTATGACGCCCTAAATGTAAAATGTCTGCATTAGGCGCAATCCCTGAAGAATTCCACGTACGAGTAAATTTTGTATAAGCTACTGATTATTATAACATGTGTGATATTCCCCGCAATACAAAACAGCGCATCCGTTCGTCTTTTTCTTAATCTTAAACAAATCGTTTCATGCTCAGACAGCCGCTATGGGATATTCAGCCAGCCGATCCCCATAGGCTCGGAGCTGTTCATCATCGCCGTATGCGTCGAGGGCGATTTCCTCAATAAGTCTGCCCAAGGCTTCGAGTTCCTTACCATCTTTGGGGCTTTGCGTGCCCATCTTTTATTCTTCCTTCCAGATGCCGGCCTTCACCAAGCGTTGAATCAGCGCCTTGCGCCGCAGGTGGCCGGCCATGAATTTTTTCAGTTCTTTTTGGAATTGCTTTTTGGTCGCAAACAGGTCATAGGCTTCGGCGATGTCGACGAGTATGCGGCAGGCCTCGTCATAGCCCCGCCCCGATCCGCGCTCGACGGGTTCTTTAACCAACGCCCAGGCCTTGGGAAAATCGCTGGACAGATTCTTCAGATACGCCTTGCGTTTTTCGCGGCGTTTGATCTCCCGTTGTCTGCGGTCCCGTTTTTGCTTTTCCAGCCGATTTAGACGGGCCTCTCCGGCGTTCTGCCGCAATTCTGCCACTGTACGCCGGGGTGCGTCGGTATCGCCCGTCTGTAAGCCGTGCGGCCATGATGCGAACCGGTTCCTGATGGACCGTTCGGCCTGCTGCCCCTTGCCCTCCAGCAATTGCTTCAAGATCGGATTGACCTCATCCCGGGGCAGGGCATCGATCCACTTTTCCATTTCCCGTCGTGAAACTTCCTTCTCCTGCGCAGCCGAGCTGCCCATGCCGGCACCGGCCAGCAGGTCCGGGTCCACTTCCAGAAATTCGGCCAGCGCCTGCTGGGCCGCTGTCAGGCTTCCCAATCCGCTCACGGATAGCGGCTCCATCTCATCGTCATCCATCATCTCCCCGGCTACGGCCGGCAGCCAGCCGATGTACAGGCTTCGCAGGTCCCCGCGCAGCAGTTCATCCCGCACCGGGGCCAGACGCGCCATCCAGCCGCGGCCGTCCTCCATGCCGAAGCGATCGTAGTTTTCCGACTCATACAGGCTCCAGGTAATGATCCAGTGTGTTTTTGCGGGTTTGATATCCAACAGGTAAGGCACGGCCGCAGCTTTGGCGGTCTCTCGGGTCAATGCCTCTATGGGCAGCCGCACCATGAAAATGGCCGTCATCCAGTTGGTCACATAGACATGGAGGTCGAAATAGCGCTGCATCAGCTTGTCGGGGTCGCCTTTGAAGTCGCCCCAATTATATTCGTTGGTGAAGCTGACCGGCGTGATCGTTGCCCGTGTCGAGAGCGCCCGCAGATCAGCCATCTCCTCTTTTGTCAGAGGCCGGTCAATGGCCAGAAACTCATAATACTGGTATTCGCTCATGGTTTCAGATCGGCCTTTATCCGCCGGTATCGATCCGGCTCAGGCTCCTTCACAAATATATCTTTGGCATCCGGGCTGCCTTTGGGTTCGTAAGGCTTTACCCAAACGTCCGGCATGCTCTTGAAGGCTGCCTCTATCAGAGCCCTTGCATCGTCTGTAAGAATATTTTCTCTGGTCAGTTCAAACATTCTTTTCCCTTCCCGATTATCAATACCTTTGCCGATAAACCTTCACGGCATGGACGTATTTTTGCTTTTACGATAAATAGTAACCTTAAATAAATTTCCGTCCTGGTCGTTTTCAAAATCAATGGCAGGATACGCTTTTAAGGCACGGATAATGCCGCTGCCAAGGCCGCGATAGGGCAGGATTTTGGTTGCAAAGGAGGCCAGAATCGGATTTCGGATGTTTGAGTTCCCCCTTTTGATGTTTTCGACGGTTAAATTGTTCGGAAGGTGTCCGGGACTGATAATCTCCACCCGGTCATCAAAGACAAAAACCCTAACGGGAGCTGAAATAAAAAAATCCCGGTGAATCAGAGCATTGGCGATTAGCTCCTCCAGTGTAATGCGCGGAATTTCAGGCTCACCAAGCGCATTGACATTCCGATCACCTTGAATATGTCGGATATTGCCAAGAACAAAGCTTATGCTTTTTTGAAAAATATCCCCGATCTTTCCAGTGATATCCTGGCTGTCCCGATATTGCGTTTCATGTATTTCATTGCCGGGAAAGACAATCGCCTTGACGATAAAAGCCGGCAGCTTGAAGCTCGGATTCTTGGAGAATAAAAGCGCTCCGCTCACATTGAAAATCTTATCCTTCATCAGGTTCATGTTTTCCAGAAGGGCAGAAAGTGGTAACTCCTGATCTTCAAGGGTTTCCCCAAAATTCCGTTCAAAAAATGTTTTGAAATAGGCTTCATCCAGATCCGCAATCGTCATTCCCGGAACCGGAATCTCATCTCCATGGATCAGACCGGCTCGCTGGTAAAGCCGCTGAATTTCCTCCCGGGAGGTGGCCTTGCGCTTATCCGATCCGCTTTTCACCCATATAACGCCGTTCTTATCCATGTAAGGCTTGGCAATGCCATCAGGCACGGTAATTCGCATCACCAACCCATCCGGGGTGTCGATATTCTCAGTCTGGGGATTAATGGGCGGCCGAACATGCTGTGAGGCCGCATTGGACATGAGTTGATTCAGTCTCCCCATGTCCTTTCTTGTCAAACCGGAAAACGTACCATCGTTGCTTACCCCGATGAATATGGTGCCGCCACCCGAATTACTGAATGCTACCATCTCCTGGGCCAGGGAGGTTTCATTGGTGGCATTGGCCTTGAACTGATACTGGCCGTCCTCGTTTCTGCCTATGACGGCTATGAGGTCAGTGGTTTCCATATCTCATATCTCCTTCTGCGCTGCTCAAACGCTTCTCTTCCCCCTTCCATGATGTTCACGATTTCCTTTTGCAGGTCCGGACAATCGATGCTGCCACTTTTCACATGAACGGTATCGTCGGCATAAGCGCAGGAAACAATCTGCTCTGCGTCACCGAGCACCGGGAAATTGGCGTTGTGGGTGGCGAAAATGAACTGGGTCTGGGGTTTTAAGCTGCGGATGAGCTTGATGACATCCTCGTAAATGGTCTGGTTGTCCAGATCGTCTTCCGGCTGATCAATAATGAATACATCATTTTCCCCCTGGCTTAAAACAAACAAAATCAATGCGGATGCACGCTGGCCCAATGAATGATGCCGCAGCTCCTTGCCGCGATACTCGATGATAAAACGGTTGGGCACCTGCCACATCAAAAGGGCCGCAAGGTTTTCGTTAAAATACTGTTCAAAAACGGCAGCTGAGGTGCCGACCATGCCTTTTGCATTATCAAAATCCTTATATATTGCACCAAAGTCTGAAAATGTGTCGGCAAGGGTTGTAAAAGTGGTTTCCCGGATTCGACTGCCTTTGAAAATGCCCTTCATAAAGGACTTGAATGCCTCTTTGTCGCCTTTGAATTCTGTTTTGATCTCAAGGGAAGAATGGCTTTGGTTGACCTTGTTCAGTTCGCCCTGGATTGCCCTGTGCTCCTCACGCCAGAGTTCATTCAGCGAGGCCAGTT